>JAGCLI010000157.1 GCA_017647065.1 Bacteroidales bacterium | reverse complement strand
TAAAGGAAATCACTCCTGAAAATGTTTTGAAATTATATAAGTTGTTGGGTGTGGATTTACAAGGAAAAACAGGTGTGAAGATACATTTTGGAGAAGAGGGTAATAAGAATTTTTTAAATCCTGAACTTACAAAATTGTTAATGCAAGAAACAAAAGCGACATGGGTTGAAACAAATGTGCTTTATGTTAGCAAAAGAAGATTTACCGATAAACATATTGCTTTGGCTAAGCAACATGGATTTACTTTTGCACCAATAGATATTTTAGATAAAGAAGGAGAAATAAATATTTCAACAGATGGAATGGGATTAAAGCACTATAAGAATGTGAAACTTGGAAAAGGTTTTATGGATTATGATAATTACATAATTTATTCTCACTTCAAAGGTCATGGCTCTGCTGGATTTGGTGGTGCAATCAAGAATATAGCAATGGGACTTGCCTCTCCTGGTGGAAAAATGGCACAACATGCATCGGATATTCCTCAAATAAACAATCCAAGTGAGTGTGTGAGTTGTGCAAACTGTGTAAACAATTGCCCAGCCTCAGCAATCAGTCTTGATGGTCAAGTTCATATAGACACAACTAAATGTATAGGTTGTGCAAAGTGTATTGCAGAATGTCCTTTGAAACTATTTTCTCCTAAAAAAGTACAATTGACAGGAGATATTTTCCTTGAAAGACTTGTAGAGTATGCAAAAGTTGCAACAAGTCTTAAACCAATGGTCTATATCAATGTTTTAGCAAATATTTCTTCTGTTTGCGACTGTTCTTCTAAGGCACCTGCTCCGTTTACTCAAGATATAGGAATTTTGGCTTCAAGAGATATTGTTGCAATCGACCAAGCAAGTTTAGATTTAGTAGCAAAAGGACATCAATGTGATGATCCTTTCTTGAAGGAAAGCGGAAAGAGTGGAAAAGCTCAATTAGAATATGCTGAAAAACTTAAAATGGGTAAGAGAAAATATATATTAGTGGAAGTTAAATAGAGGATTTATGAAAAAATCTTTTGAATCTATTTTTTTAATTCCTGTATTCATTTTTTTCTTTCTTAGCTTTGCTTTTACTTCTTGTGTAGATGAGGGGGATTACACAACCTCGTCTTCTGTGGAGTTGAAGTTTAGTAGCGATACTCTTAGTTTTGATACTGTTTTTACAACTATTGGTTCAACTACTAAAATACTTATGGTGTATAATAAGGAAAATCAAGCTGTAAAAATAGATAGAATAAAATTAGGAGGTGGAGTTGCAAGTTATTATAGGCTAAATGTTGATGGAGACACAAGTCTTGTTGCAAAAGATATTGAGATAGGAGCAAAGGATAGTCTTTATATTTTTGTGAGATTAGAATTAGATTACAATAATCAAAGCAATCCTTTGTTGATTGAAGATTCTATTGAGTTTATCTTTAATAATAAAAGTCAAAAAGTTCTTTTGCAAGCCTACGGACAAGATGCCTATTATCACAAACCAAGTCATTATCTTTTGTCCTCTAATCAAAATGGAGGATATGATACAATTTGGTTTTCAATGGCTCACGAAAATCCTGAGAGTTGTGGAGTTATTGTAAATGGAAATGATATTGAGTGGAAAAGTGATAAACCACACGTAGTATTAGGCGTTTGTGCTGTGGATTCTGCTTACACTCTTAATTTAAATGCAAATACTAAAATACATTTTCAAAATTCTGCTGAGTTTTGGGTCTATAAAGATGCAACACTTAAAGCAGAAGGAGATGTAAGTCAGCCGATAGTTTTTCAGGGTTTAAGATTAGATGAGTATTATAAAGATATTCCGTGACAATGGGGCTGTGTTAGGTTTATGGCTGGTTGTAAGGATAATGTTTTGAATAATGTTGTTGTGAAAAATGCTACAATTGGTATTTTGGTTGATACTTGTGTAACAAACAATCCTACAATAGAAATCTTGAATACAAAAATTGAAAATTGTTCTTATATAGGGCTTTATTCAAGAGGAGCAGTTTTAGATATGAAAAACTCACTTGTTCAAAATTGTGGTAGTTATCTTTTAGCACTTACTCTTGGTGGAAATTATCAGTTTGTACATTGTACTTTCGCAAACTATTATGATTATAAAACTCGTACAACGCCTTCGCTCTATTTTAATGATTATTATTTAGATGTTAATGAAAATGTGCAGTATAGAGCAATTGAAAGTGCAGAGTTTTATAATTGCATTATATATGGAGCCCTTTCTGATACGGAATTAGAGTTTGATATGATAGATCAAAACTTTTCTACAATAAGATTTGATTATTGTCTTTTGAAACATGAAAATACTAATCAATCAACAATGTTTACTAACTCTATTTTTAATTCAGAACCAATGTTTGTAGATGCTGCTAATGGAGATCTTCATTTGCAAGAAAAATCTCCTTGCATTGGCAAAGGTAATGGGGTTTGGGGCTATAATTTACCATACGATATAGAGGGGAATTTGCGTTTAGATCCTCCAAGTATTGGTGCATACGAATATAAACCACAAACAAAATTTAAGATTTCTAAGAAAAAATCTTAGTAAATAACGAATAATTTTGTATTTTTGCATGCTTATTGTTAAATAGTTAATAAAAGTTAAGAAGATATTATTTACAAATTTCATTTTAAAAAGATGACAAAAAAGTACGTTTACACTTTTGGTGGTAAGACCGCAGAAGGTAAGGCAGATATGAAGAATCTGCTTGGGGGAAAAGGAGCAAATTTGGCAGAAATGTGTCATTTAGGATTGCCTGTTCCAGCAGGATTGACAATAACAACAGAATGCTGTACAGATTATTATGCAAACTCTTGTCAATTGCCTGAAGGCTTAATGGAACAAGTTAAAGAAGGTCTTAAAAACGCCGAACAAGTAATGGGAATGACTTATGGAGATAAGGATAATTGCTTGTTAGTATCTTGTCGTTCAGGAGCAAGAAGCTCAATGCCAGGAATGATGGATACAGTTTTGAATATAGGATTATGTTCTGAAACAATACCAGGATTGATTAAGAAAACTGACAACCCTCGTTTTGTTTACGATTCATACAGACGTTTAATAATGATGTATGCTGACGTTGTAATGGAAAAAGCTGAAGGCTTAGAACCATGTAAAGGCGTTGGTATTCGTAGATTGCTTGATGATATGTTTGACGAATATAAACATTCAAAAGGATACAAGCAAGATACAGACCTTACAACTGAGGATTTGATGTATTTAGCAGAAGAATTCAAAAAAGTTGTAAAAGAAAACATCGGAGTAGAGTTCCCTGATGATGCTCAAAAGCAATTAGAAGGTGGAATTAGAGCCGTATTCAAATCTTGGAACGGTAAAAAAGCTGTTGCATATAGAAGAATCGAAGGAATTCCTGATGATTGGGGAACAGCAGTAAACGTTCAAGCGATGGTATTCGGTAACATGGGTAATGATTCTGCAACAGGAGTGGCATTTACTCGTAACCCTGCGAACGGAGATAATCAATTCTATGGAGAATGGTTGATAAACGCACAAGGAGAAGACGTTGTTGCAGGTATCAGAACACCAAATCCATTGAATAGCGAAACAAAAACAGAACAAAACAAGCACTTACCTTCAATGCAAGAGGTAATGCCTGAAACATATAAAGAATTGTGTGATATAAGAGATATTTTGGAAAAGAATTTCCGTGATATGCTTGATATAGAGTTTACAATTCAAAACAACAAACTTTATATGTTACAATGCCGTGTAGGAAAAAGAACAGGTGTTGCAGCAGTTACAATGGCAATGGAGATGCTTGGCGAAGGCTTAATCAATGAAAAAGAAGCAATTTGCAGAGTATCACCAGAACAATTAGATGAATTACTTCACCCAATCCTTGATGCAAAAGAAGAATCTAAACACACAGTGATAGCACAAGGCTTACCAGCAGGTCCAGGCGGTGCAGTAGGAGTGATAGCTATGACAAGCGAAGAAGCAATGCGTCTTGAAAAAGCAGGAATTGCAAACATCTTGGTTAGAGAAGAAACAAACCCAGAAGATGTTGAAGGAATGCGTGCAGCAACAGGTATCTTAACAGAAAGAGGTGGTATGACATCTCACGCAGCCTTAGTTGCAAGAGGTTGGGGTAAATGTTGTATAGTAGGTTGCAGTGCTTTGAAAATAGATATGGAAGCAAAAACTGTTTCAATGGGTGGAAAAACTTACAAAGAAGGAGATACACTTAGCTTAAACGGAACAAAAGGAACAGTTTACGAAGGAGCAG
>JAGCLI010000156.1 GCA_017647065.1 Bacteroidales bacterium | reverse complement strand
GAGCGAATCGTTCAAACATCTTATTGTAAAATTTAGAGTAGTAATCGTCTAATTGTCGTTTCATAGTGAAATGTGGTGCAATAAGAGCAATAGTATGTTTTATTTTCTCTACCCATTTTACTCTAACGTTTTTCTCGTCTTTGTAATCGTAGGATGGGATAATTTCATTTTCAAAGATATCGTAAATTATCTCTGCATCTAATGCATTTTGGTACTCATCGGACTCATAAGTCTTTTCTTCTGGTAACGCCCAGCCTGCTTCCTTTACATATCCCTCAGCCCACCAACCATCTAAAACTGAAAAATTAACTACACCGTTCATTACAGCTTTTTCTCCGCTTGTTCCCGATGCTTCCAAAGGACGTGTTGGCATATTTAACCAAAGATCTACTCCACGAATCAAATGCTTTGCAATATACATATCGTAGTTTTCTAAGAATATTATCTTACCTAAAAATTCTGGCATTTTAGATACCTCTACAATACGTTTGATTAAACCTTGTCCTGCATTATCTTGTGGATGTGCTTTTCCTGCGAAAATAAACACAACTCCCTTATCTACTATTTGTTTTAAACGTTCAAGGTTTGTAAACAATAGATTTGCTCTTTTATATGTAGCAAATCTTCTTGCAAAGCCTACTATGAATTTTTCTTCCGAAACCTCGGCAATTGTTTGAAAATAAAGTTGTGGGTTTTCTGCTCGTTTAGCGAAATCTTGTTTTAAACGATTTTTTACAAATTCTACAAGTTTTTTCTTTTCGTGAAGGTGAGTTTGCCAAATCAAAGAATCATCTATCTCATATATTTTTTCCCAATCTTCTTTGTAAAATTCCAACCAAGATTTTGATGCCCAAGTAGAATGATGTACTCCATTTGTAACATAATCTATATGTAATTCTCTTGGAAAATAGCCTTTGTAAAGGTAAGAAAACATATCTCTACTAACTCTTGCGTGGATTTTGCTAACCCCATTTACGTATTGAGAAAAATTCATTGCCAAAACACTCATTGAAAACTTAGAATCTTTTTCTTCTCCTTGTTTTCCAAGAGCGAAAAATTCATCCCAATCCAAATTTAGTTGCTCTGCGAAATGTCCTAAATAGGTTCTCATCAATTCTTGTGAGAAAGCATCGTGTCCAGCAGGAACAGGCGTGTGTGTTGTAAACAAAGTGCTACTTCTAACTAACTCTTTTGCTTGCTTAAATGAATAAGAGTTTTTTTGAATATAGGTTCTCATTCTTTCAAGGCTTGAAAAAGCGGAGTGTCCTTCATTGTTGTGATATAAAACAACAGGAAGTTTTAACTCTTCTACTAATCTAACCCCTCCTATTCCTAAAAGAATTTCTTGTTTCAAACGATTTTCCCAATCTCCTCCGTAAAGTTGATTGCTAATCGTTCTATCCTCAATATTATTCTCCTCAATATCTGTGTCAAGTAAATATAAAGGAACTCTACCTACATCACAACGCCATATTTTTGCATAAATACTACGTCCAGGGAATGATAATGTGATTTTTCTCCATAATCCATTCTCATCTTTTTCTGCTTGAAGTGGCAAATGTGTGAATTTTTGAGGATATTGTGCCGATATTTGATAGCCTTCCTTAGTTATTTGTTGTGTGAAATAACCATTTCTATAAAGCAATCCAATACCTATCATATTTTTATTAGAGTCGCTTGCCTGTTTGAGATAATCTCCCGCCAACATTCCCAAGCCTCCACTAAATATTTTTAAGGTATCGTGCAATCCAAACTCCATACTCAAATACGCAATCATATCTCCTTCTTTGTTTTCCCCCTCTTGCATATAGGAATTAAAGAGTTGCTCTACTTTATCTATCTTTTTTAAGAAAATTTTATCGTTCAAAAGGTTGTCTATTTCCTCTTGTGAAAGCGATTCTAAAAGATGAATTGGAGAACGTTCATATTTTAAGAATTTTTCTTTGTCT
>JAGCLI010000155.1 GCA_017647065.1 Bacteroidales bacterium | reverse complement strand
GGACACGATCCAGAGGATTATTCCCATTATGTTGGAGATCCTGTAACAGACCTTGATTTACATCCAAATTCTTCAGGTTATCGTTTGATTCTAAACAATATTCTTTTCCCGGCAGCAAAGAAAGAAAAACGCAAAACATAAGATTAAAAGCATTTAGGCTAAAATAAAACATTCGTTTGTCAGATATAATAATAAAGACTCACGAGCGTTTTTCTTTGGTTTTATTTATATTGTTTCTGTTTCAGTTCACCTGCAAGTTTAAACTCTATTTCAACACAAGACAATACGGTAAACAAGAATAAAAGAAAGAAGATTTAAGACTTTAAAACAAAGAAAGCAAAAAACAAAACGCTCGCTTGTCAAAATAAAACAAATGTAAAAGAGAATAAAAAAAGGTATTTCTGAAAATTGAAACACCTTTTTTATTTTTCTACTTATTTTTTTAATAAGTATGTAAAGAAATCTCTCTTGGTATCAAATAGGCTATAAAAACAACGTTTTATAATTTCCTCAAAAAAGTCAATATTAGAACTTGGATCCATAAGCATGTCCACACAAAACCAAACGTCATTCTCATATAAAAAAGCCTTTATTAATTTTGTACGACCTGTTATATTAAGCATCGTTTCAAGAACCTCTATTCTATCATTATTAATTCTATATATATCAGGCATAATAAGATGTAAAAAATTAGGATCGTCTTCAGAAGTATAAATAAAGAATTCACTACCTTGATATTTAAAGACTAAATAGTCGCTTTCTACAATTTCATATTTAATATCCCATTTTTGTAAATATTCTATAGCTAAAGATTTAACTGATTTTTTTTCTTCAATTTCCATTTTCTTTTTATTTTTAAAGATTCTAAATTTTTTTATGCCAATTCTTATTTTTTATTATAAATTAAAAATTTCTTAAAAAGGCTTAAAGTTCATCTATAAAACTACAAAACGTTTCGTCTGCGTAACTCAAATAAACATAATTAACATTTTCCCCCTTTTTATTTTCAAATTCACCGCAGAGAATCATTATGAGTTTTCCATTTTTTGAGAAACCTCTATAATCTTTATACGTTTTTTTGTTTTGAATAGGCATTTCGTATAATACATATTTTTCAGAAACTATTGATAAAACCTCATTAAAATGATTTAAGGTCATTTCTTTATTTTTAAGATCAAGACTATAACAAAACATAATTTGATAGAATTTATTTTCATCAAAATGTACATTAACAAAATCCCAAGGTAATCCTCCAAAATTAATGAAATCTTCCCAAGATTTATGAAATGTAAGAATTTCAGTAGCATTTTCATTAATTAATATAAGGCTATCTTTTGCAAAACCATTTACTACATCTTCCTTATTTGCTCCAAACTTAACACCATAGAAAGTGTCTTGAATTTTTTTGTTATATTCAACCTCTGTTTCTTCATCTTTTCCGCAAGAAACCAAACATAAATACCCTATAATTAAGAATATAATGTGCTTTATCTTCATTTGATTTTAATTTTAATATATTCCATGCATCCATAAATCAGTTCGAAAATTTGAAATTTCCCAATTAATATTATCTATCTGATCATTTAACTGTCTATTAACGCCTCTGCATTCATCCAATTCATCTAATGCTTCGAATAAAGACGATTTAGTTTCTTCTAAATTGTATTTTGCTTGCTCTAATTCATATTCTATATGTTCTAATTTATTTTTCACCTTTTTCAATTTAAGGCTTGTTAAAATACAACAAATAGAAAGTAATACTAATAATACGATAACAATTATTTTAATAGTTTTCTTGTTTTTCATATTATTATTCCTCTTTTTTCTTTTCCTTTTGTTTGCCAAAATAAATAAGCATAATTCCTAATGCTAACCAAAATAAAGGTCCAAATGCACTATGCCCCCCAAGAGTTGCCCCTAAAAGAGATAATCCTCCTATTACACTTATAATATATCCTGCTATTTTCATTATTAATCCTCCTTTTTTTCTATTTTTTTAGAACATAAAACTGCTATTAAACCTATAATTAGATTTAATAAAGATAAGAAAAATGCTAATCCAAAACCAATTTTACGTTTTCTTCCCATGCAACCTACTCCATAAGCAAGTCCTACTGAAATAATTAACAATACTAAAGTTTCCATTTACTTATTTTTTATTTATTAATTGCAAATATATTTACATGTGATAACGAAAATGACGTTCTTCATCGTAATAATTATTATCTTCAAATGAATTTGAACAAGAATGTATTGCAGAAGCAAAATACAATATAACCATTGCAGAAATAATTATTGTACTTAAAAAACATCCTATTTTCCCTTTAAATCCTCCTTTTCCACTCCAATCCATCATTTTTTCAAGAAATCCAATGAAAATAAGCATAATTAAAGGAACTAAAATAAGAACAATGATAAATTTCATAAGAAAATAATTTTAAGTTAATCATTTATTTCTTTTGGATTCTCTCCCCATTTATTAGTTCCTGGTTCGCTATCAAGACAAGTTAATACAAATAACCAAATTCCACCAATATATGGAATAAAATTGATAAGTAACCACCAACCACTTCGTCCTGTATCGTGTAAACGACGAACTGTAACGGCATAAGTAGGAACAATAATAGCAAATATGAATAATACAAATAATATAGTAAATATTGGAACCTCAATTTCTAATCCTATTTCAATACCCACTAATAAAGCGAGAGGTAAAAGAAATAATAAATAAAAAAGAGTAAACATCCAATATTCTTTTCTTCTTGCACGCCCTTTAAAATCTGCGTATTGTTTAATACATTTAATAAACCATTTCATGATAAAATCCTTTCTTTAATTTTTAATTTCGTTCTTATTAATTTAATTTGCTTTACCCAAGTCCCAAATGGCGATTACTTATTTCTTTCTCTGACTTCAAGGCATAAAAAAACGTGGGACTTTTTATCTTATCAAAGTTTGAGGTCCTGGAACTACCTATTTACCGAATAAGAAAAGCCCACGATATTACTCGTGAGCGTTTTCTGCTTAACTTTTCGGTAAATGTTTTGAAATTTTCCAGGTTTCAAACTTTTTAGTATAAGCAAAAACGCTTTTATATGTCGTAAAAATTTAACTCAGTCTAATTATTTTTCTTTTTATTTCCTCATAGGCATATTTTTTCGTTACTAATCTTTCAGTTCACAAAGGTAAAACAAATTTTTAAAAGCACAAAAAACTTGCAAACAAAGTTTTAATTTCTTTAATTTCAAGTTTAAATCTATTCATCTTTATTTTGCGAAAATTTAACTTCATTGCATTGAAAAAAGTCAGCGTTTTTTTCAAAAAAATCAAAGAAATAATTTTTTAAAACAAAGAATTATTAAAATAAATCAAAGAAAAAAATTAACGATTCTTAGCTTTATTTTTTTGTTTCTTTGTTTTGGCACATAATTTAAATTATGTAACCCGAAATAAAGGGCGTGGTAGTGAAGTCTTCCACGTTCTCCACCATATTCAGAGGTAACAAAATATTTAAAATCTGTGTTCATTCCTGCACGCTCCATATATCTACGCAAACGCTTGTGAAATAATTGAATAGGGCGTGTATGCTGTTGCAAATCATCTACATTTTTAGGGTAGTGTTGTTGGTCAAATGACAATCTTACAAACATTGGGGGATTGTCATGGTCAAGACTTTCAAGGATGAAACGAGAAGACAACCTATTTTTTTTGTTATCTATGCACAAAACGCAATGAGAACAAGGAACAATTAAAAATAACTCACGACTTTCACCAGTAACTTTATTTAAAATAGAGAATTGTAACGCTTCTTCTTGAGTAATTGTGTAAACTGGGTTATACAAGTATTTGTATTCTAAAGGAATATCTTTACTCTTTTCAACGATAGGGGAGAGGTTAAAATTAGAATATTCTCGCTTTTGGTACTCTCTTTCTAATTCATAATACATAATAATGTTTAACTCTGGTACATACCATTCGCGTTCCATTAAAGCATGATATTTTTTATCTTCAGTAATAGTTTTTGTACGTCCGTTAGGGTAAACAATAGTGTCAAATCCGTCAAGCAACCAATCTGCTAACTTTGGATGCCTTATAATTCTTGGATGCTTACATTTAATAAGATTTGACATTTATTATTTCTTTTTGTACGTTGCAAATATACAATCAATTTTTAAACTGACAAATTTTTTTGCAATTTTTTTATAAGTGAGTGGGTTTTCGCAAACAACCTCCAATCCATTACGCAAGGTGAACAGCGATGTGTCACTTGCTCACATAAGGGCAAGTAATAAGTGAGGAGCAAAGGTTTTTCTCCACTTTCATAATTTTTTTAGAGTTCAGCGCCGAGTTATTAACACTTGATTTAAATTTCGCAATGAAGAAATTTTAATATTTTCCTTACGAATTAAAAATAAATTCATTCGTAAGAATATTAAAATAGTT
>JAGCLI010000154.1 GCA_017647065.1 Bacteroidales bacterium | reverse complement strand
TTATTTTTTCTAAGTCTTGCATTTGTTTTGGATAGACTAACTTTCCGTTTGTTTTAACAGATAGGGTGTGAAGTAGGTTATGTTTTGCTACAAGGTCGATTGATTCTAATTCGTTTGCGGAAATTATAAAGCTTCCTTTGTCTGTGTAGTTTATTCCACCAAAATTGGTTGTTGCAATAAAACTATATTTTCCTGGATTGAGTTTTGCAATTTCTAAGGCGTAAGCATTGAATGTTTTTGTAAATATATAATCGTATTTATCACCATTTTCATTCTTTAAGTTTATCTTTACCTCAGGAGTGTTAATTAGTTGATATGATTGATTATATAGTTCTGCTTCCAATCTTATTGTTTGGTTTTGATTATATATGTTTTCATGCTTTATTTTAAAAGTACTCTTGTCCGTATCACTAACAAGGTATTGTATTGTTTTTTGAATAATTTCATCAACTTGTTCTGTGGAGTTGTTTTGTAAATAATTTCTTAAACGCCATTTCCAAATATCTTCTCCACATATTATCGCAGATTTGTTATCTGTGTTATTATTAAAGGTGATTAAAGGATAATCTGTTTTAAGAGTATTTTGTGTTTGATAAAACAATGTTTGTAAACCTTGTGATGCGTCAAATTTTGCTAAAGGGGAAGAAAGAGGTGGTAGTTGTGAAATAATGTCTATTGTTTCTTTGCTAATAGAGAATAGAGAGAAATCTTTGTTAAATTGAGGTAGGGCAGAAGTATATGAAGTGTTGTTGTATGCGTTTATTTTTATTCCATTGTTGAGTTTATTGAATAGATTAAAGTTGGTTCTTTTACCTATTATGTATAGAATAGGTGTTGCGTTCGCTTGAAGCTTTTTAAGAATTTCATACGACTCATTATCGTATGGTAATTGATGAGCAATCAGAAGATTAACTTCTTTTTGTTGTTGTAATTCTTTAATGTTGCTAAGGCTGATTAAATTATAATTTTTATTTTTGTTTATGCTTTGTTTTAAAGATGAAATATCAGGGTGAGGACTTGCGGAAAGGAATATGATGTTTTTACGAGAATCCAAGACTTTTACAAAGAAATCTCGTTTGTTGTTTTCGATATTTACCTCATCTTTTAGGGTTGTAATATTAACTGTAAAAGATTGTACTCCAGATTCAAGAGCTGTAAAAGTTGTAGTAATATCTAAAGAAAAATCTTCCTCATTTATCAATACTTCTTTGCTGAAAATATTTTTTCCTTTGTGAGTTAAATTGATTTTTACTTTTTCGTTTTTTGCTTTTTTTGCTTTTATGTTAATTTCTAATGGACAAATATCTTCTGTATAAGAAATATCGTTGAAGCGAAGAGAGGAAATGCTTACATCTTTCTTTATGTTAGTATCTCCTAATGCTATTGTGTAAATAGGACAAGGGTTTTTCTCAAGTACGTTTAGTGGATTTTTTCCAAAATTATTTATTCCGTCTGATGCAATTATTATTGCGGATAGGTTTTGATTAAAATATTCGTTTTGAATATTGCTTAAAAAATCGGCTATATCAGTTTGAAAATCTGTGAAATCAAAAGATGAAGTTTCTTTTGTTTGGCATCCAAAAGAATAAAGCTTTACTTCAAACTCTTTACTCAAAGACTTTGATAATGAAGTTAAAGAATTGAGATAATCATTTTTGTAAAATAAGGAATCTTTTGTTTTTATTATTGAGGTAGAGTTGTCTTGTGCAACTACTATTATGGGCTTTTCTATTTGATTTGTTTTCTTTTTTACAATAGGATTAAGCAATAAAAAAAGTAATAAAAGAATAGCTATACTCCTTAAAGAGAAAAGAATGATGGATTGTCTTTTTGAAAAAGATTTTTGTCTGTAAAAATATGCAAACCAAGATATTGCTATTGCAAAAATAAGAATTGGAATTATCCACCAAAGAGAATATTCTGTAAACATCGTTATGCTATACCTCTTTCTTTTTTAATTTTTTCGTAAGCATTGTTTATTTCTTGGAATTTTTCCTTTGCAGCTTGTTGTGCTTGTTCTCCTAAACTTGCTACTTTGTCAGGGTGATATTTTATGCACATTCTTTTGTATGCTTTTTTAACTTCTTCGTCTGAGGCTTCTTTTGAGATTTGTAAAATAATGTAAGCTGAATCTGTTTGTTCAAAATACATTGCTTCAATCGTTTTATAATCTGCAATAGATAAACCAATTAAATTGGCGATTCTTGAAATTAAATCTTTTTCTATGCCACTACACAATCCATCTGCACATGCTATTCCAAAAAGATAATGAATCAATTGAAGTTTTGATGAATAGGGTATGTTAAGTCTTACTTTTTCGCAAGATTGATAAAGATCAATATCCTTATCTAATAGTTGTCGAAGAATATCAAGTTTATTTCTTGCACTCTCTTGTCCAAAGTTTTTTATTAAAAAATCCTTTACAAAAGAAAGTTCTGATTTCATTATTTTCCCATCGGCTTTCATTACAGCGGCAGAAAGAACTAATAAAGCCATTGTGAAATCGCCTCTTTCTTCTCCTTGAGAGTATTCTTTCTTTATAAGTTTTTCAATAAAAGAACCTGCTGTGTATCCGATAATACTTCCCCAGAATCCACCACTGAAAAGACCCAATATAGTAGTTATCCATTTTATAATACCCATATCACTTTTTGCGTTATAAATTCGTGCAAAGATACAAATTAACTATTAAAAAGTCTTATCTTTGCAAATTAAAAATAGATTTTTTGATATGAATGAAATAGTTTTGTCTTATTTAATACTCTTTTTTGCTTGTATTTTAAGCGGGAGTTTTGTTTTTGTATTAAAAAAGCATGAAAAAATTTTGTCTTATATAGGAGTTTTTGGAGGGGCTTTTTTGCTTGCTGTTTGTTTTGTGCATTTACTTCCTGAGGCTCTTACTTTGCAAGGAGAAACTCATAGCTGTGCTCATCATTCTCATCATCATTCACATTCGCATTCTTTTTTGAGTGTTGGTTTTTTTGTTTTGATTGGATTTGTTTTGCAATTAGTTTTAGAATTGCTTTCAAATGGTGCGGAACATGGTCATTTGCATGATGAAAAACATCATTCTGATAAAAATTCTATCCTTCCTGCTTTAATGATGCTGTTAGGCGTTTCAATACATGCGTTTTTAGAAGGATTTGCTCTTGTTGTTAATGGAGTGGTTAATTATTCTTTGCTGATAGGTGTTGTTTTGCATAATATTCCTATTGCAATGCTTGTTGTAAATGCTTTTATGCTCGGAGGTTGTTCTAAGTTTAAATCTTTTGCTTACTTGTCTGTTTTTGCAATAATGGGCGTTTTAGGTTCTATGTTTAGTATTTATTTTGAGTTTTTGCACGATTCTATGGGTTATGTAATAGGTTTTGTAGTTGGTATTTTATTGCATGTCTCTATTAGTACATTATTTGATTCTAAGGAAAGTCATAAATATAATTTTTTAAGATTTTTGGTGGTGATAGTAGCGTTTTTGTTAGCTGTTTTATTGTCGCATTGATTTATTAGAAGGGATTTTGAAGATGAAATTATCGATTGTAATAGTAAATTATAACGTAGAATATTTTTTGGAGCATTGTTTGTATTCTGTTCAAAAGGCTATAAAAAATATTGATGCAGAAGTGTTGATTGTAGATAATAACTCGGTTGATGGTTCTGTGAAAATGCTTAAAGAAAAGTTTGCAGAATTTTTATTGATTGAAAATAAGGAAAATGTAGGCTTTGCTAAGGCTAATAATCAGGCAATGAGAATTGCAAAAGGTGAGTATATTCTTTTATTGAATCCTGATACTGTTGTGGAGGAAGATACTTTTGAAAAATGTATTGCTTTTATGGATTCTCATAAGGATTGTGGTGGTTTGGGAATAAAGATGATTGACGGACAGGGAAACATACTTAAAGAAAGTAAACGAGGTTTTCCAACTCCTTGGGCAAGTTTTTGCAAGATGAGTGGTTTGACTTCTTTGTTTCCTACTTCAAAAAAATATGCTCAATATTACATGGGACATCTTTCGTACGAAGAAACAAATCAAGTAGATATTCTTGCAGGGGCATATATGATGATGAGAAAGGAGTGTTTGGATAAGGTGGGATTGCTTGATGAGGATTATTTTATGTATGGCGAGGATATTGATTTGTCTTATAGAATAACTCTTGGAGGATATAAGAATTATTATTATCCGGAAGCAACAATAATACATTATAAGGGTGAATCAACAAAGAAATCAAGCCTTAACTATGTTTATACCTTCTATAATGCAATGGCGATCTTTGCTAAGAAACATTTAGATGCTAAACAAAATAAGTTATATAGTTTTATAATTAAGTTAGCTATTTGGATTAAGGCGTTTTTGGGCTTTTTTTCAAGAATATTCAAGACTTTTGCTTTGCCTTTCTTTGATTTTGTTCTTATTTATCTTGGATTTTATTTTTTAGAAAAGGCTTGGGCAATTTATTATTGGGGTTGGGAAGATTATTATCCTGCTCATTATATGTTATTTGCCGTTCCGTGTTATATTCTTATCCTTTTGACATCTGTTTATGTAGCTGGTGGGTATTCAAAGAAGATAAGAATACCAAAAATTATTTCGGGAATTTTCTCGGGTATGCTTGTGCTTTTGGTCTTCTATTCTTTATTGCCATCAGAATTAAGATATTCAAGGGCATTAGTTGTGATGGGATCTGTAATGAGCTTAGGCGTGTTGTTGATTGTTAGACTTGCTATTAAATTTTTACGTTCTGGGAAATTATCTTTTAAAAATGAAGATTTTTTACGATGTGCTATCATTGCAGATGAACAAGAGGCTGAAAGAATAGCAAATTTGATTCATTCAACAAGTTTAAATCCAGAGTTTATTGCACTTGTTAGTGTGGGAGATAAGCCAAGTAAAGAAAGTTTTGTTGGAAATGTTTCTCAAATAGATGATATTATTAGAATTTATTCTATAACGGAAGTGATATTTTCTGCAAAGAGTTTGAGCCAATCAAGTATAAATAGTTTGATGAATCGTTTGGCTAAAACTAATGTGAAGTTTACAATAGCACCTCCAACGGCTGATTTTATAATTGGTAGCAACACAATAAATTCTCCAACAGATCTTTATGTGGTTACTTTAAATAGTATTACAAACGAAGATAATAAGAGAAAAAAACGAATGTTTGATTTTATTAGTTCTTTACTTTTGTTAATTTTTTCTTTGATTTTAATGTGGTTTGTAAAGAATCCTTTTGGCTATTTAAAGAATTGTTTTTTGGTTCTTTTGAATTTTAGGACTTGGATAGGGTACGGAAATAAAAAAGATGAAAAAGCAAAAGGTTTGCCAAATCTAAAAAAATCTATTCTTTCACCATTAGATGCTTTGAAAAATGAAAAATTACATGAATCGGATAAACAAAAATTAAAGCTATTATACGCAAGGAATTATAGCGTATATAATGATGTGAATATTTTGTTTAAATGTTTTAAAGATTTAGGTCAAAAGTAAAAAAAAATCAATTTTTTATTGGAAATATTTGTTAGAATTAAAATATTTTTTATTTTTGCAACCAAAATAATAAATTTACAAACGAAAATAGTACGCTTATAGATAGGATTATTACTTTTTTTAAAATTTAAACAAAAAATAAATTAGTATTGTATAAAAGAATATTTAACGCCTCTTGGTGCGTTATATTTATAAAAAAAGTTTAATCTTATGAAACAAATAGAAAATAGAAGCGACTACGAATTAGTGCAAGCGTATATTAATGGCGAGGTAGATGTTTTTAACACTCTTGTAGCTAGACATCAACAAAAACTTTATAATTATATACATTCTGTTGTTAAGGATAAAGATGCCTCTGATGACATCTTTCAAGATACTCTTATAAAAGTAGTTCATGTGCTTAGAAGTGGAACTTACAGAGAGGAAGGTAAGTTCGTTCAATGGATTATGAGAATTGCACATAACCTTATAATTGATCATTTTAGAAGAGAACAAAAAATAAAATGTGTTCGTTCAACCGATGAAGTTAATGTCTTTGATGTGATTGGTAATTTTGAGGATTCTATTGAAACTGTAATAATAAAAAAACAGATTAGTAGAGATGTAAGATATCTTATAAAACAATTGCCAGAGGAACAAAGAAGAGTGCTAATTATGAGGCACTATGCAGATATGTCTTTCAAGGAAATAGCAGAGAAAACCGGGGTTAGCATCAATACAGCATTAGGTAGAATGAGGTATGCTTTGCTTAATATGAGAAAAATGGCAGAAGAAAAATCTATGCTTTTAACTGTTTAAATTTTCTCTTTAAAACAATATCATATAATCATCTTGCGTTTAAACGAAAATGATTGTTTAATTAAATAGGTGATTATATGATAGATTTTTACTATGTTTATGAACAAATTGAACTTTGGGAACAAGATTTAAAACATCAAGAAGAAATATTGTTGAGTAAGGATTATGTAGTGAGTCCCGAAGAAGAATCAATAAAAAAAGTAGTTTCTTACTTAAAATCGCAATCTGTTTATAGTAAAACATTAAATGAAAACATCAACCTTGGGCTTAACTAATAAAATGCTTATAGCAGGACCTTGTTCGGCAGAAAGCTATCAACAACTTAGAGAAATAGCAAAAGGGATTGCAGAATTCAATATCAATTATTTTAGAGCAGGTGTTTGGAAACCAAGAACTCGCCCATCTGAATTTGAAGGTGTAGGAGTAGAGGCGTTGAATTGGTTGCAAGAAATAAGGAAAGAATTTTCATTAAAGGTTTGTACAGAGGTTGCAAACCCTAATCACGTTGAGCAATGCTTAGCCTCAGGGATAGATGCCTTGTGGATAGGAGCGAGAACAACAACTAATCCTTTTTCGGTTCAAGATATTGCAGAAGCATTAAAGGGAGAAAAAATACCAATCTTTATTAAAAACCCATTAAATCCAGATTTAAAATTATGGATAGGTGCAATTGAAAGGTTAAAGAAAGCAGGAATTGAAAATATTTGCGCCATACATAGAGGATTCTCTTTAACAGACAATGGAGATTATCGTCAAACTCCACTGTGGCAAATTCCAATAGAATTAAAAAGAATATTTCCTGATTTAAACATAATTTGCGATCCAAGTCATATAGCAGGAAAAAGCGAATTGGTAGAATCACTTTCTCAAACTGCAATGAATTTAGGATTAGATGGCTTAATGATAGAGGTACATCATAATCCTAAGGAAGCAAAAACAGATTCTAAACAACAATTATCAATAGAAGAATTTAAAAGTTTATTAAATAGTTTAATTATTTCAAAGACTGAAGAAAATATTTTGCCAGAAAAAATAAATATTTTAAGGAAAGAAATAGACGAAATAGATAATAAACTTATAGAGTTATTATCTGAAAGAATGAATGTGTCAAATAAGATTGCACAAATTAAGAAAGAATCAAATATATCTGTTTTACAGATGAATAGATGGAATAAGTTACTTTTTGATAGAATGGAATATGCAAAGACTGCAGGCGTTTCAGAAAGTTTTATAAAGGAAATTTTTGAGCTTATACATAAGGAATCTGTTAAATTGCAAGATGAAATTATTAAAATAAACTAATAAAAATACATAAAAAGACTTGTTATAAACAAAAAAATACGTACAT
>JAGCLI010000153.1 GCA_017647065.1 Bacteroidales bacterium | reverse complement strand
GTTTTATTTTTTTATTTCTAAGACTTCTGATGTTAATTTCAATCCTTTGATTAACTCTTTTGCAGGCATTCGTTTTTTTCCGCTTAATTGTAAATCAAATAATTGCACTAATCCATCTTGACAAGTAACAGTTATTGT
Source organism: Bacteroidales bacterium (assembly GCA_017647065.1). Taxonomy (GTDB): domain Bacteria; phylum Bacteroidota; class Bacteroidia; order Bacteroidales; family P3; genus Onthomorpha. The sequence continues at coordinate 2,442 of JAGCLI010000153.1, read as the reverse complement.
TTCTTTATCTTGAATTTTGAAAATACCACATTGTGTGGATTGATTTTCTTTTGGTAAAAATTTCGCTTTAAAAACTTTAAATTGATAGATTTTTCCATCTATTTTGTCTATAAATTGCGTTGTTGCAGCGGGATATGGACTCATTCCACGAATTAAGTTTATAATTTTTTCGCCTTTTTCATTCCAATTTATAGCTGTGGTTTCTTTAAAAATTTTTGGTGCGGGTTTTAAATTCTCACTTTGAGTTTGTGGAATTGTTTGAAGATTTGATGAAAGTAGTTTTTCTATTGTTTTTTCAATCAATGGAAAGGCTTTCATCATCATTTCATCATGCAAATCTCCCGCTGTGGTTTCTTCCCCTATTTCAATGGTTTCTTGTAGTAAGATTTCTCCTTCATCGGTTTTTTCATTCAAAAGAAATGTTGTCATACCTGTTTGTTTTTCTCCATTGATGATTGCCCAATTTATTGGTGCAGCTCCTCGATATTGTGGCAAGAGTGAGGTGTGTAGGTTAAAGGTTCCGTATTTTGCAAGGCTGTAAATGCTTTTTGGAATCATACGATAAGCCAACACTACTTGAATATCGGGTTGCAAGGCAGAGATTTGGTCAATGAAATCTTGCTGATTGAGTTTTATTGGTTGAAATAATGGTAGGTTATTGTCTAATGCGTATTGTTTTACAGCAGAGTAATTGATTTTTTGTCCTCTGCCCGATGGTTTATCGGGCTGAGTAACAACTGCTATTATGTTATAATTGTTTTTATGAAGTTGTTCGAGTTGGTATGCCGCAATTTCTGGCGTGCCATAGAAGATTATTTTTTTCTTCTTCATAGTGCTGCCATTTTTAGTGCTGTAATTGCTGCTTCAACACCTTTATTGCCATGTTTTCCTCCACTTCTATCGATTGCTTGTTGCAAATCGTTTGTGGTAAGTACTCCAAAAATAATTGGAACTTCTTGTTTTAGTCCTAATTCCATTATTCCGTTTGCAACCGCATCGCAAATGAAATCAAAATGACGTGTTTCGCCTTGAATAACACAGCCTAAACAAATAATGGCACTAAATCTTCTGTTTTTTTCTAATAGTTTTGCTGCTCCAAATGGTAGTTCAAAACTTCCCGGAACGTGTATGATGTCGATGTCTTTTTCATCTACCTCATATTTTAAAAGAGTACTTACAGCACCTTCTAATAAACTATCTGTAATTTGGTTATTCCATTCAGAAACTACTATTCCGAATATTTCCTTTTCGCCCGAGGGCACTTCGTCTTGATTGTATGACGAAAGATTTTTAAGTTGTGATGACATAATTTATTTTATTCTAATTTTGGTTTTTTCTTTAAGTGTTGGTGTTTTTATATTGGGATTCATTTTTTTTAGTGATTCAAGCGGTATCTTAAAGCGTTTGGCAATGTCTTTTAGTTTTTCTCCTTTGTTTGCTACAATAAATTGTTGTCCTGCTTTGGTTGAGGTATCTTTTGTTAGTGCTTTGACATCATATTGTGGTATTTCACCCGATTTTATCTTTTTTCTTTCTTTGGCAATTATAGTTGAGGGTGAAATATATGGCTTGTTTTCAAAGCATTTATCTACTTTTGAGAGTTTGGTTTTATGAGCCTTTTTATTAGCTTTTTGTTGTGAGGATTCTACTCCAAAATAAGTTTTATCTATTCTTAAAAAAGATGTTTTTATGCTATATGTTTCTAAATCAAATATCCATTCCGGATCAAAACATGCATACATTAGTCGGCATTCAAAATGAAGGTGTGGACCGGTTGAGCGTCCTGTGTTGCCACCTAAACCTATTACATCTCCAGCTTTTACTTCTTGTCCTACTTTTACGTTAATTTTTGAAAGATGTCCATAAAGTGTTTCAAGATTGTTGTGATGGCGAATAACAATACAATTACCATAGCCTCCATTGTATTTTGCTAAACGAACAACTCCGTCAAAGGCTGCATGAATTGGGTCTCCTACGTTAAGAGCTATGTCTATCCCCGAATGAGGTCTTCCCCATCGCCAACCATATGAAGAACTTTTTTGTTTTTTTATTGGAAAACAAAAATTTTGTCCTTTATCAGGGTTTATCAATCTTAATACTATTTCATCGGGTACTTCTTTGAATGAAAAATTAGGTACTTTAACTCTTTCGTTATACCAAGTACTTTCATAGAGTGTGGAAGATGGTATATTGGAATTGTTAGATGTATATGAGGTTTTTACGTTTGATTTTGCTTCTTTTGTTTTTGTTAGATATTTTTTTGCGTTTTATTCTTATTTCTTTTGTTGTTTTTGAAGGGGCTTAACGCTATGTATGTAGTAAAGAGAGTCTGCAAAACGTCTTGATGCAGATTTTTCTTTCTTTTCGTTGTTTTGTGCAAATGAAACAACGCTTAATAGAAGTATTGTTAAGTATAATATTAGTTTTTTATTGTTCATTTAT
>JAGCLI010000152.1 GCA_017647065.1 Bacteroidales bacterium | reverse complement strand
CTGTCTATACGATTTAAGAGATGATTTTACTTGTTCAAGATTTTGTTTCGCACTCAAAAGCTCTACTTCTATGGCATCAACATCGGATTGCATTGCAATATCGTTTCTTTGATAAACCCTCATACGATTAAGGTTGCTTTCCAAAATCTCAATCAAGTTTTCTGTTTGTGCCTTTCTTTCTTCTAAAAGTAATACTCCAAAGTATATATCATTAACCCTTGATTGTAAATCGTATAAGGCTATTTCATTTTGTTTTCTTTCTGCCTTTGCATCTGCCTTTGCTATATCAAGATTTGCCTTTGAGTAGCCTCCGTCCCAAATAGTTTGATTTACATCTATTGCGGCTTTGTATTGAAACTTGTCAATCCCAAGCATATCAATTCCACTCAAAGCAAGAAAAGCATCAAAGACTTCGGGGTAAGTAGGGGTTGCCGATTGATAGGTTGCTTGTCCTGAAATATTGATTTGAGGCGCCCATGCCATAAGAGCATTCTTAATATTATATTGCTCGCTCTTGTCAATCAATTCATAACGCTTTATTTCGGGATAGTTTTCCTTTGCAAGCCTATGACATTCTTCAAGTGTTTGACTATGAAGTTGCAGGCCGAGTAAAACAAAACCTAAGGTGATTATTCTTTTCATAAGGATTATAAATTTTTTTAGGTAAAAATGTATTCAATACACAATAGTGCAAATTTATATAAAAATATTAAATTTACAAACCTTAAAAAAAGAAAATTATTTCTTTGCTTTAGAAAATTATTTCTTTGCTTTTTTCGGATTTTTCTAAGAAAAAAAATAAAGGGTGAAAGAATCAACTTCCACCCTCATTCATATAGTAAAATCAAACTTATTTTAAAATTACTTTTGCTGTGTAAACAGAGTTGTTATTCATTACTTTTACAAGGTAACAGCCTTTTTGTAAGTCTGAAAGGTTGATTGTAGCGTTGTTTGTAATGTTTTGTTGCATCATAACACGACCTGCCATATCTATAACCTCCATTTGATGAACTCCTTCTTTTAATCCTGATAAAATGATTACATCTTTAGTTGGGTTAGGAGAGATGTTTAAAGGAAATTCTTTTACATCGGCAAGACCAACTGCGTCAATATCTACATAATTGTATTCATAATCACATACATATTGTAAAGTGAAGTTTGCATCTAATGCCCAATATTCTTCAAGTCTGTATGTGTTTTTATTTGTGTAGGTTTCAGGACGAGTGATTTCTGGAGTCCAAGGCATAAGTGTTTCTTCTAAAAGGCGATTATCAAAAGTGAAAATAGAACGTTCAGTTTCGTTTTCATTAGCATCGTATGCGTGTACTTCAGTGCAATTACCTGCTGCATCGTATGTGTAAGTTCTTGTGCCATAAACACTCCATTCAAATCCGTCAAACACATTGTATGTAATAAGACTTAATTTACCTTCATTATATGTGTAATCCATACGTTCAGTAGCAGTAAATGTGCTATTTGAAGAGAACGGATCGTCAGCATAACTCCATGTTTCAGTAGTTAAAAGGCCATTTGCGTATTCATATTCAACCATTTGCAAAAGCATATCGCCCATTGTTAAATCTGTGCTGATTAACTGACCTTGTGGGTTATAGAAATATTCATACAAACCACCTAATTCAAACTCTCCACCAAAGTTATTGTAATTTGCACGAGAGGCAATCAAACCTTGATTATTGTATGTGTATTCTATATAATAGACATTTACCCAAGTATTCCCCATTAACTGATAGCCATCAAGGCGTACCAATTGATTTTGTTCGTTGTAACGAATAGAGTCTATCAATTCATACTCAGCAGGAACGATTTCATGAACGGCAACTAAACGGCGATAAGCATCGTAATGATATTCACAAGTTATGTAAAGGTCATCAGTGTTGTAAGAAGACAAAGCATAATTGTAATCTACCGTTGTAAGCATCTTTTCAGCAGGACGGAAATTAATTGTTTTTTTATCATCGCCTCTTTGCGAATGTCTTTGAAACCCTTGTGCAGATGCAGAAACCACCACCGCACAACAAATCATAAATAATAAAATCTTTTTCATATTACTTTTTATTTTAAGTTTATAAATGCAAAGGTAGGAAAAGTTTTTTAAAACTATTATATTTTGGATAAGTGTGTTATGATTATTGCAAGGAGATCCTGTCCATAAAACTCCCAATACTTTTCTCCAAATCCATAAATGTCCATTATTTCTTCATGGCTTGTTGGTCTGTTGGTTGCTAATTGTACAAGAATTTGATTTGTAAGAATAGGGGCATTTTCTTTTTGGTATTTATTTTTGTATTTGTATAGTTTATCAAATAGATTTAAATCTGTAAGTAAATTATCAAATGAATCAACAGCAATTTTTACTACTTGATCATTCAAATATATGTCTTTGTATTTTATTGCATTTATTGTTTGAGGCTTTCGTTCTCTTATTTGTTTGTCTTCTATTATTTTAGGAGGTAAATCTTTTATGTTTTCTTCCTTGTAGTAGGATTGTTTTTCTATTGATTCATCATTTACTCCAAATTTATTATTTACCCAAAGTTTGTATTGAGTTTTGTTTATTGAACGATTGCAACCTGAATTGTCATTTTTGTAATTTGTACAACCTAAGAAAAAATTGTTGTTGTGTGATTTTACTATTAGGTATCCGTCTTTGCACCAATCACATTTATGAATTGACATTTCTTTTTCTCTTTTGTCATTTGTCATAAACCCACAAATCTCTTGGTCGTTTGTGCAAATCCATAGTTTTAATCCATAGTTTTTATTCCATTTTAGTTGCATTGGATACCCACATTTAGGACATTTGTTTTTTATTTCGTTGGCATCTGTTGTTAGTGAAGATAATTCTCCGTTTAATGTTACGTTTGGATAATTGTGTGGTTCGTTTAGTAGTTCTTTTATGAATTCTGATGGTTTGTTTTTTGGCGTTATTATAAATACTCTGTTTTTTGTTCTGGTTAATGCTACGTAAAACAGGCGTCTTTCTTCGGCATAATTGTATGAGTCATCGTATGATACTACGAGTTTTAGGATTGGATCGTCTTCTACTTTTGAAGGGAATCCATAAACATTGTCTTTTGCATTTATTATTATGACATTGTCTGCACTAAGCCCTTTTGAACTATGTGCTGTCATAAAATTGAGTTTCACTTTTGCACCATATTTACTTGAAAATACATTTCCACTTTTTTCGTCATAACTAAATTGATTTGATTTACACATATTTCTTGCATCAAAACCATATCTGCCGATTAATAGGATAGAAGGAATGCTGTTTGCGTTTTCTATTGAATTGTATTTTATGATTTGTGCTATTGCTTCGTTAATTGCTATTCCTATATCGTTATAAATTCCTCCTTTTGATTTGTCTTTATATAAAGGGTAGTTATCATCATAAGTTTGAATAAAGACCGGGTTTTCTATTCTCTTTGGAGAAATTAATGCTTTCTTTATTTGTTTAGAGTTTTTTTGAATAAAGTTTCCTGCTATGTTTATTATTTCTTGTGCATTTCGATAAGTGCGTGTTATTTTTAATTCTGTGCCATAACCAACTACATTACAAAATTGTGTAAATAAAGGAAGCACTGAACCGCTAAAAGCATAAATAGATTGCCAATCGTCCCCAACAGCCATTATCTTTGCATTACATAATTGACTTAGCTCTTTTATCAAATTATATCTTTGTCTTGAAATATCTTGGTATTCATCTACTATTATATATTTAAAATCTATTTCTTCTTTTGAGAGTTGTTTGTTCTTAATTATTTGAGCAGAATTATTTATCATGTCTTGAAAATCAATAGAATTAAACTCCTTTAATTTTTTTTG
>JAGCLI010000151.1 GCA_017647065.1 Bacteroidales bacterium | reverse complement strand
GCTAACACCCGATTGTTTGCTTATTATTGTGGGAACCGAATGTTGCATCGCCTCTAATGGGGCTATTCCAAAGGGTTCCGATACGCTTGGCATAATAAACATATCGCTTTGGCTAAGTAGTTGATTTACCTCTTGGGATTCTAAGAAGCCTGTAAAGAGAAAATTCTTTGAAATGCGTTTTTTTGCAACTAAGGCTACCATTTTATTTAACATATCGCCCTTTCCCGCCATGATGAAAAGAAAGTTTTTGTCTTTTTTAAGGACTTTTTCCGCCGCTTCTATGAAATAATCCGGCCCTTTTTGAAAAGTAATTCTACCAATGAAAGAAACAATTTTTTTATTCTTTGTTTTATTGGAATATTCCTTTGAAATATTTTGCTCAACTCCATTGTGAATTGTCAAAACTTTATCGGGATTTTGATGATATTTGTTTATTATGATATTTCTTGTAAAGTCGCTTACCGCAACTATTCTATCGGCGTTATCCATTCCATATTTTTCAACTTGATAGACCTCTTGGTTTATGTTTTCTCCGCTTCTATCATATTCCGTTGCGTGAACGTGTACTATAAGTGGCTTATTGCTAATTTGTTTTGCAATTACTCCCGCTTTATAGCAAAGCCAATCGTGTGCATGTATTACATCAAAGGTGTTTTGCTTTGCTATGCTTGCCGCAACAAAGGCATAGCGTTCAACTTCTTCTAAAAGATTTTCTCCATATCCACCTTTGAAATCGAGTTTTAAATTATTTGCTGTTTTTTGTGGCTGTGTGGTTGAATGGATTATGTTGTAATAATCTTGTTGTCCTATGTATGGAATGATTGTTGAATTGATTTGAACAAATGAAATCTTTTGGTCAATGTTTTTTCTTTCTTCTTGGGAAAGGTTATTGACTACTTGACTTGCCGAAAGTATTTTGATTTGTGATGTATCTTCATCTCCAAATGCTTTTTGAACAACAAATATTATTTCAACATCTTTGTTGTAAAGGGCTTTTGTTAAACCATAACAAGCCGTTCCTAAGCCTCCGGATATATGAGGAGGGAATTCCCAACCAAACATTAGTACTTTCATAATTGAGAGTCGTTAAATTGTTTACATTTGTCTATCATATATTTCATTCTACAAACCTCGGCTACACTCCAAGCTTGAGAAATACTTCCTCCCGCTTTATATGGTGGATTTCCATCATAAACCTCCGCTATGCTTCCTACACAATAATCACACAATATATTACCAAATTCATTGTAGATTTGTTCTATGTAATTTACCGCTTCCTTTCCATATACTCTTAAAAAGGCTTCGGAAAACGCACCTATAAGCCAAGGCCATACCGTTCCATTATGATAAGCCATATCACGCTCTTGTTGATTTCCAAAATAGATTTCATGATAATCTTTATGAGTAGGAGAGAGGCTTCTTAAACCTCTTGGGGTTAGAAGTTCTTGTTTTACTTTTTCAACTATTAGTTGGCGAATTTTAGGACTTATAGGACTATATTCTAATGAAGAGGCAAAAATCATATTACAACGAACGGAGAAATCCTTGTAAGTTCCATCAACATAATCGGCCAAATAACCAATTTCTTTTGACCAAAAAGTTGCTTTGAAATTAGTAGGAAAATTCTCTGCAAATTCGTCCCATTTTGCAATTTCTCCATCTTCACATTGCAATTTTGCAAGTTCCCTATAAAACATCACGGCATTGTACCATAAGGCATTTATTTCAACGGCATAACCTTTTCTTTGCGTTACGGGTGTGCCATTTACAATTGCGTCCATCCAAGTTAGAGCTTTTCCTTCTTCACCTTGCCATAGTAAAAAATTACTATCCATTCTTACGTTTACACCTCCCTCCGAAAAGTTCTCTAAAATGCTTCTCATTACACCATTATAGGCTTGCCACACCTCTTTTCTCGCATCGTTTATGTAGGCGTATTGTTGTAAAGCCCAAAAAAACCACAATGGAGCGTCTATGCTATTGTATGCAGCTTGCGTTCCTTCTCCTATATTTGGGAAAAAACCATCTTTAAAGTCATCAATCATTGTGTCGATTGCTAAACGAAACATTCGCCAATCGTCAAGTGCTATGCAAAGTCCGGGTAAGGAAATAAAAGTGTCGCGTCCCCATCGGCCAAACCAAGGAAAGCCCGCAACTAAATTAACCTTTGTGCCTTTGCGTGAAAAGAACATTCGAGCGGCTCTTTTAAGTATATCTTCGGTCGTTTGAATAGGGAAACGCCAATGGGTTTCTTTTGTAAAATCTTGGCTAAGTAGGAAAGGATTTGCCTCTTCCACTCCACAACTCACATATATGCTTTCTCCTTTTCTTAGGCTTACTTTGAATTTCCCCGGAACCAATAAATCCTCTTGATACTCATATCCACGTTCCTTTTCTTTTATGTATTCAAAATTATAATACCAATAAGGATTGTGGGAATATTCTACTTTTTTTGAAAATTGTATGTAGAGAGGAGTATAGTTGTCATACATTTTAAAGCATACTCCTTGCTCGGCATTTTTAAAAGAGGAATTAGCATTGTCGTTTGATTTTGATAATTTATGAATTTGACGAAATGCTAAAAAAGGTTGTAATTCTAATTCAATATCTTGTAACGCCTCTTTTAAAGTATATTTTATTAAAAGTCTATCTTGTTTTTCTTGAAAGAACATTTGCTTTAACAAAACAATACTTCCAATTCTATAAGTGTG
>JAGCLI010000150.1 GCA_017647065.1 Bacteroidales bacterium | reverse complement strand
TACCAAAACTTGCATATATTTATTGATTTAGTGCACAAGCAAGTCACTATTTAACGTAGATTTAACATAAGCTTGATATCAGATTTTAGGTTCATGCTCAAAGCGGATATTGTTTTACCTACTCTTGTGGCTAATTCCGATAGTGTAATTCCTTCTCTTCTTGCTAATTTTTTAACTATTTCTCCCATTGTTATCCCTCCTTTAGTTTGTTTAATAACGCTCTCCAACGGCATTCATCACACTCATCACCATAATCAATAGCACCTTCAATATCTCGTATCATTACATTCTTATCTTTTTCGGTTAATAAGTGTAGATTATTGCCTATAAACTCATAAGTCCATTGCACTATGTATGTTCTTCTACCTAAAGCATATCTTTCTGCGCCTATTAGCATTGCGCTTATATCTTCTTGATTTCCGTTAATATCAATTGTCATCTATTCTTCCTCACTTTCTAAGTATGCTTTTATACCTTCTGTGCAATCTTCTTGACAAATAGCATTTTCCATATATATACACGCATCGCAACCCAATAATTTTGCTAATTCTTCATTGCTCATTTGTCTTATTCTATCTCCATTTGTCATATAATCACCCTTTCCAAACGCCATAAGCCAAAATACATAAAAAACATATTACTAAAATTGTTAGTAACGACATACCCCAAATATCCATTATTCCCATATAATTACTCCACCCTTCTCTCTATTCTATATACTTCTCTTTGCCCTTCACCTGTATAATCTTGTATATTGCCTAAATACTCTATTGCTGTTGTGCCATGAAAGGCTACTTTATCTCGTTTGGCTTCTTCCATTAGCATATTTAACACTTCAAGTATCGTTCCATAAGTCATATAATCACTCCCAACCTAATTCTTGGCACTTTTTATTAATTGCTTTTAATTCTGCCATTGTAATAAAACTATATAATTCTACTTCTTGGTTTTTAGTAATAGTTTTATCATCAAACCAAAACTCAATCCCCATATCTTCCTTATGATACTTTACCCCTACACCAAATACTTCTTTCTTATATCCTAATTCTTCAAACTTAATATCTGCATCTACTTCTTTCCAATTCTCGCAATCCGCAAACTCTGCCATTGATATAACCTTAGGGCCTTTAGGTATTTTTTTTCTGATTCCTTTTACACTCCATATTTGCACATTCTCTTGAGCAATATGTTATATCGTTATATGTCATTGGTTTCGCCTCCTAATTCATACAACTTTTTTGCACCTTCAAAATCTATCATTTTTTCCATCGCTTTTAGCGTATCTCTTGTCATTCTGCTTATTTCTTCCTCTGTTTTACCTAATTCCATTCCTTTAGGCAAAACTGCACTATTTCTAACTGTCATAAATAACATTAGTTTGTATTTTTCTAATTCACTCATTATTCACTCCTCTTATTAAGTTCTCGTATTACTTCATTCAATTTGTTTAGTATTGTCATATTAAATCCATTTTCGCCGTGGGCTTCTTCCCAAGTTAATTCTTCTATTTTGGTAGCGACATTTGTGTCGTGACCTATTATCTCTACTTCATCATTCAACGAATCATATCCATAAATCACAAATTCTTTTCCATTCGTTTTGTTTAGAATACAACTTCTTACATAAACAAACTCCTGTTCTCTATACAAGAATTTTGTACCGTATTTTAACTCTCCTTTTGCTATTAAATTCAATATATCAATTAGTTTCATAATCTCACTCCCCTTTTAACTTTTTTAATAATACTTTCCAGCATTGTTCATCGCACTCATCGCCATAATACCAAGCATTTTCAATATCTCTTATCATTACATTCTTATCTTTTTCGGTTAATAGGTGTAGATTATCGCCTATAAACTCGCAAGTCCACGATACTATGTATGTTCTTCTACCTAAAGCATAACGCTCTGCATTTATCAACATAGCACTTATGTCTTCTTGGTTTCCGTTAACATCTATAGTTATCAAACTTTTACTCATGCCATATCTTCCTCCTTTAACCATGTTTCAATGCTTTTGCGTAATCTGCTTTTGTCAAAATTTTTCTTGCTGTCATGGTCTAAGATTTTAATTGCATATATCT
>JAGCLI010000149.1 GCA_017647065.1 Bacteroidales bacterium | reverse complement strand
CAATAGATTTTTTATCGCCTTAATATCATATACAGGTTCTTTATTTGGATCGTAAACTGGTATTGTGTTATTTTCCATGATAGTTTTAATTTTTCTTGATAATAAATTATTTACTTTATGTCCCGGACGCTTAACAATAAAGCGTGCTTTTAATGGTTTTCCTACAAGTGCAATATCGCCAATGAAGTCTAAAAGTTTATGACGTGCAGGTTCGTTGTCAAAATTCTGCTTTACATTGTTCAACAATCCTTTTTCTACTTTTATATCATCGGGATTTTTCCCAAAAACACTCGCTAAATGTTTTATTTGGTCTTCTTCTAAAACCTTATCTACAAAAATTAGTGCATTATCTAAATCACCTCCTTTTATAAGATTTAGTTTTAAAAGTTGCTCTATTTCATCTAAGAAAACAAATGTTCTACAATTTGAAAATCCGTCCTTAAACTCCGACAAATTCTTTAAACAAGAGTTTTGGCTTCCTATAATTCTTGGAGAGAAATCAATGTTTAAATCTACTCTAAACCCATCGTATGGCATTGCAATAAGCTCTATGTCGTTTTCTTGATCAACATAAGAGACTATTTCTTTTAAACAAAAATACTTTCTTTCCTTTTCTAATTCCTCGACCCCACTTTTCTCAATTGCTTCAAGCCAATACTTTGAACTACCATCAAGAATAGGAACCTCTTCGCCCGAAATCTCAATCAAAGCGTTATCAATATTTGAAGCATACAAAGCCGCCATTAAATGTTCTATTGTTGCGACTTTTGCTCCCTTTGACTCAATTGTTGTTCCTCTTGAAGTCTCGGTAACAGCCTCTGCATCAGCCTTAATTAGCACAGGATTTTCCAAATCAATTCTTTTAAAAACAATCCCACTATTAGCCTGAGCAGGCAAAATATTCACCTCAACATTTTGTCCCGTATGAAGACCTTTACCTTTGAGGGTTATCTTATTTTTTATTGTTGTTTGCTTTTCCATAATTTTAAAGTGCAAAGTTAAGAACTTTTATTTAAACACACAATCTTTACAATCAATAAAAATATTTCAAAGAATTAAAAAATTAAAGCAAAGAAATAAAAAAATAAAACAAAGGATTAAAAAATTATTTCTTTGAATTATTTTCACAAGCAAAAGTTTGCGTTAGTTAAAATTTTATTCGTATCTTTGCAAATTCAATTATGCATCTATATATCAGCAATATGAAAAAAAGATTTGTTGTATTAGTAGTTTTAATGATGAGTTTTGTCTTATCTTTTGCACAAAACAATGACAAAGACCTCTACCCGTTTTACATTGGTAAAGACTATGTTGTTGTAGGTGTAAGTGCAAAAACTACAGACAAAGAACTTTTGGAAATAAGAAAAAATATTTTAAAATATTCCTCTATTCGTTTCAACGAATTTGACGTAATAAGAGGAGAAAACGGAGATATATATTTCTTATCTATTAAAGTAGATTGCCGAGATGGATACAGTGCATACATATCTCATAGTTTTGAAAAAGGAGACACTACAGTACACGGATTTATTAGAGACTACACAAAGACGCATTTTAATAGAGCTTTTTATTACGGAGACCTAACAGACAAAACCTCTGGAATAGAGAGAATTAAACAAGCGTTAGCAGAAAAAGAAGAAGAAAAATAAAAATTTTTTAAGATAATATTAGGTTAAGAAAAAAAATGTGTGTAATTTTGCACACCCAAAAATTGATGAAAGATGGCAAAGAAAACTAAAGACGTAAGAGTACAAGTTATACTTGAGTGCACAGAGCACAAAGCATCAGGAATGCCTGGTACATCTCGTTATGTTACCACAAAATCAAAAAAGAACACTCCTGAGCGTTTAGAATTGAAGAAATACAATCCTATATTGAAAAGGATGACTGTACATAAAGAAATAAAATAAAAAAGAATAGGAGTATAAGATATGGCAAAGAAAGTAGTTGCAACCCTTAAAACCTCAACAGGTAAGGATTTTGCGAAAGTTATAAGAACAGTTCGTTCAGAAAAAACAGGAGCTTACACTTTTAAAGAAGAAATCGTTCCTTCTGATAGTGTAAAAGAATATCTTGCAAAGAAATAGTACTTGGAAAAGAGTGTATTGTGAAAAATTCACAATACGTTTTAGTATAAGATTTTAGTAAAAAGGGTTGTTGTCTCAGAGCAATAAGATAACAACTCTTTGTTTTTTTATTTCAAAAAAATTGCATTATGGGATTTTTTTCATTCTTTACAAAAAAGAATAAAGAAACACTTGACAGTGGGCTTTCAAAGACCAAAGAAAGTGTATTTAGTAAAATATCAAAAGCCATAATCGGAAAATCAAAAGTAGATGAGGAGGTTCTTGATAACTTAGAGCAAATTCTAATTGAATCAGATGTAGGAGTAGAAACAACTCTAAAAATCATCGATCGCATAGAAAAAAGAGTAGCTCGTGATAAATACTTAGGCACTGCCGAGTTAAATTCTATTTTAAAAGAAGAAATAATGTTCTTGCTTAACGAAAACGAAACAGAAGAAAGAGAAAGTTTCGATTTTCCAAAACAAGATTTCCCATACGTAATAATGGTAGTTGGCGTTAATGGAGTTGGCAAAACAACTACAATAGGCAAACTTGCATATCAATTCAAAAAAGCAGGAAAGAAAGTAGTTCTTGGAGCCTCTGATACATTCCGTGCAGCAGCTGTTGATCAGCTAAAAATATGGGCAGAAAGAGTTGATGTAGATATTGTATCTCAAGGCATGGGAGCAGATCCTGCCTCAGTGGCCTTTGACACTTTGCAATCGGCCGTTGCAAAAAAAGCAGACATTGTAATAATTGACACAGCAGGACGTTTACACAACAAAAAAGGTCTTATGGACGAGTTGTCTAAGATTAGAAACGTAATGAAGAAAGTCGTACCATCTGCTCCTAATGAAGTGCTTTTGGTGCTTGATGCCTCAACCGGACAAAACGCAATCGAACAAGCAAAACAATTTACCGCAGCAACAGACGTAAATGCCTTAGCATTAACAAAACTTGATGGCACAGCAAAAGGCGGAGTTGTGATTGGAATCTCAGAACAATTTAAAATACCTGTACGTTACATAGGATTAGGAGAACAAATGGAAGATCTCCAAATTTTTAATCGTAAAGCATTTGTAGATAGTTTATTTGAATAAATTTAATAGTATGAAAAAAATCTTATTTGTCGCAATAGCAGTTTTAACAACACTTAACCTAACTGCTCAAAATTATGAAAAACACAATTTCTCAATGAAAGCAGGTTATGCTCACAGTTTTTCAGAAACTCACCCTACTCAACTAACAAACACAATTGATAATCCGGATCAAGTAAAGCGTATGAAACACGATGTACACTTTGAATTTGATTACGATTATAGATTTTCAAAATATTTTTCAGCAGGTATGAAAGCCTCTATGCTTGTTGGATTTCATTCTTTTGACAAAGTAGTAGGCTCAGACACAGTATTATATTCAGATGACAAAAACGTATTTTATATAGGTCCTTCTTTCAAGGCTCAACTACCTACAATTGCAGAAAAATTTGACATTTGGGCAAAAGCAAGTCTTGGTTATATGAAAACAAGACTTACAGACAAAGCAGCAATGTCTGCAATTTACAGCGGTGATTGCTTAGGTTATGGCTTTGAAGCAGGAGTTGATTATCTTTTTTCTGACCATATTGGAATTGGATTCAACGTTGAATACTTAGCAGGTAAAGTAAAAACTTTCAAAACAGCAGAAAACGAAATAGATATTTCTCAAACGCCAGAAAATCTTGGTAGATTAAATCTTAGCCTTGGAGTTGTAATCAAATTATAAAAAGACCTATTACCTTGAAAATAAACATCATTACACTCGGTTGTTCAAAAAATCTTGTAGATAGCGAACATTTAGCAGGAGTTTTAAAAGCAAACGGACACGAAGTATTATTTGACTCTACAAAAAAGAAATTTGACGTTGCAATAATCAACACTTGTGGATTTATAGGCGATGCAAAAGAAGAGTCAATCGATGTTATATTAGAATACATAGAAGAAAAGAAAAAAGGAAACATAAAAAACATCTTAGTATTTGGATGTTTAGTTGAACGCTACAAAGAAACCTTGGAAGAAGAATTTGTAGAAATAGACGCATTCTTTGGAGTAAACAACTATCTCGATATTGCAACATACCTAAATGCCCAAATAGAAAAAGACTTCTTTCTTCAACGACAACCAAGCACACCAAAACACTTTGCTTATCTTAAAATATCAGAAGGTTGCGATAGATTTTGTTCCTTTTGTGCCATTCCCTACATAAGAGGAAGACATATCTCAATTCCAATTGAAGAGTTAGTAGAAGAAGCTCAATGTCTTGCAAAACAAGGAGTAAAAGAAATCATAATAATTGCACAAGACACTTGCAACTATGGCAAAGACCTTTACGGCAAAGTAAGACTTGTTGATTTATTAAAAGAAATTGCAAAAATAGAGCAAATAGAATGGATACGTTTGCAATACTCCTACCCTAATGACTTCAACGATGAATTGATAGAATTCTTAGCAACTGAGCCTAAGATGTGCAAATACATCGATATGCCTTTGCAACACATCAACAATCGTTTACTTTCCTCTATGAATCGCAAAATCACTGGCGAAGAAATAAAGACTTTAATCAACAAAATAAGAGAAAAAATACCACAAGTATGCCTTCGCACAACCTTAATTGTTGGTTACCCTTCGGAAAGCAAAGAAGAATTTGAAGAACTAAGAGAATTTGTAGAACAAACAAAGTTTGACAGAATGGGAGCCTTCACCTACTCTGCCGAAGAAAACACTGCCGCCTTTAAATTAGAGGATAACATCAGTCAAGAAGAAAAAGACGAACGTTTAGACGCCCTAACCTTTTTACAAGAAGGCGTTTCCCTAAATCTAAACCAAAAGAAAATCGGCAAAACCTTCAAAGTATTGATAGACAGAAAAGAAGGCGAATACTATGTTGGTAGAACAGAATTTGATTCTCCTGAGGTAGATAACGAAGTTTTGATTTCAATAGAAGAAAAAATAAAAATCGGAAACTTTTACCAAGTAAAAATCACCGATGCAGTAGAGTTTGACCTATATGGCACTATAATCCCAAAATAAAGCAAAGAATTAGAAAAATAATTCAAAGAGATAATTTTCTAAAACAAAGAGATAAAAGAATATTTCAAAGAAAAAATTTGGAATATTCTTTTTTTATATATATTTTTGCCAAATAATTTTAAAGTTATGAAAAAATCATTCTTAATTTTATCGTTGATATTATTATTAACGAATTTAAACCTTAAAGCACAATATCATCATATTCCACCACCAGATTCAAGTCAATACGATTTACTTTATATTTTTGATACCACTTATTTTTCTAATTGTTTTTCTACAAGTGATACTCATAGAACACGTATACCGGGTACACCATCATTTTCAACGCCTTATTCAGAAACTTATCAACAATGGAAATATTATGCCCCATACTATAATTTATGGTGCAATCCTTCTGCTCCTATTGTTGAGGGGTATGTGATTGGAGCAAATTCTTATAATAATCAAATCTATGCAGAGGCATTTTCACAAGATTATTATTTGGATCAAACATCTATTCCTTATGATAATTACGTGATTGTTGGTGTTGCAATGAAAGTCGGTTATGAAGCTCTTGATACTTATAGAGATATTTGTATTTTAGATGATAACTTTGATACTATTTCTACTACAATATTCAATACTTTTAATGTAGGACCAAGTTTAGATTCTATTGTAAATTGGAACAGAGAAGATTGGAATACTTATTATTTTCCCGAAAGAGATTATGCAAATCTTACAAATTTAAATGGTTTTAAAATAGCATTTGATGTTCCTAAATATGCATCTCCCAGTTATTTTAGAATGCATCACACATGTAATGTTTATAGTCCTTGTTTAAGGGATTCTATTTTTGCTCACGGAGGACCGATTGAATGTGGACTTAATTATGATACAATTTATGCAGGAATGATTCCTTGGGATCAATTGTATTATAATTTTAAAGATTCAATAACAGGACAATGGTACACTGAAGATTTTCACCCTGATCATTATAATTGTTATTGGCTCCGAGAGGATTATTTAAATTGGGTAAAAACTTTAGGTCCAGAGGATAACTTTCCTTTGTGTAGTTTTCCTGATGAAAAACACCTAAGACGCAATGGAGAATGGATAAGATTTAATGATGACCCTGCTTATACTATTTGGCAAAATATTTATATAAATATGGTGCCGATTATTATGATTCCTTCAAATACTCAATCGCTTTCGGAGGTAGAATTAGAGAAAATGTGTTACCTAATGCCTAACCCTGCGAATAATTACTTTAAGGTAATGAGTCATTATACTATAAATAATATTCAAGTCTTTGATATGGTCGGGAAATTGCTAATAGAAACAAAGGTAAGCAACTTTGAAAAAGACATAGATATTAGCAATCTATCTTCGGGAACATACATAGTCAAGATTAACACCACAAAAGGTAGCGTGAAAAAGAAATTGATTGTGGAATAAAGCAAAGAATTAGCAAAATAATTCAAAGAGATAATTTCATAAAGCAAAGAGATAAAAAAAGAAAGCAAAGAGTTAATCTTTGCTTTCTTTGTATTGTTATTTCACATTCACCACTCTGATTTCTATTCTTCTTTCTTGCATTGCTTGAAGTGTAAAGACCGAACGACGTTTTTCTTCTAAGGTTGTTGGATTCTCTGAGGTGCTTTCCAATTTCCCAACAGGCATTCTTTCAATCGTTATTCTACCTACTTCAAAGTATGGTTGAAGGCGTCCATTTTGCCAAGTTTTTAAATAATTCTCCAAACTAACTATTCTTCGTTCTGAAAGAATATGATTATATTCTGTTTCGTGAAGAGCAGAGGCATATCCTCTTACATGAAGTGTAATTTGCTTTCCTGCATGGGCTTGTTCTAAAAGATATTCTGCTAAAAGGTCTAATTTAATCATTCCCTTATCAATTTTTTCTTTAAAGAACGCCTCCATTTTTTCAAGTGCTGGACCTTCTAAACTATCGGCTAATCCTCGCGTTGTGTTTGCTTTGTATTGATTTGATAGCAGTCTGTATTGTTTATAGCATTCTTGATAACTTTTCTCTGTTGTTGGAGAAACGCTTCCTGGATTTGGCTCATCGTTATGGAAATATAATGCAATAGGCAAGTCAAATACAGGATTGAATTTTGCTTTTTGTTCTACAACTTTTTGAGTTGGTACTTTTGGTAGGTGTTTATCCCAACGATATAAGTCGTTGCAACAAGTTTTGTTTTTAACATTATTTTCGCTTTTACGATTTGAAGTAAAATATCCTTGTTCTCCACTTATGTTTACAAAAGGATAAAGGTCGTTTGCAGGGGAATTGATTGGTTGAAGCAAGTTTTCTGGAGTTGTCCAACGGTTTAATGCTCCTTCACTGCGGAAAATATCAAATCCTCCAAAGCCTTTGTGAGCATCTGAACTGAAATAAAGCATTGATTCATCATCGCAATAATGTGGAGTTACTTCATTTCCCTCTGTGTTAATGACATTTCCTAAGTTTACAGGTTTTGAGTCAGGGTTTGTAAGGTTTACATACCATAGGTCATAGCCTCCAAAGCCTCCTTCTCTATTTGAGGCAAAGTACATAAAGGTTTCTCCTGTTTCATTGCGAACTATGATTGGTGAAGAATTGGAAGATTTTTTATCGTATGCTTGTTTTACAATTTTTGGACTACTCCATTTGTTTTTAATAAATTGTGTGTAATAGATTTGAGAGATTTCTTTTGAGTTTTTAATCTCTGATTTATTGAAGTAAATGATATTGGTTATAGTATCAAAGAAAAAGTTTGAAATGTTTTGTTTTTTATTATTTACATTACCTATTTCTATTGGTTTTGCAGGAGTATAAAAGTCTTCATCTATGTATGAAAAGAAGATTTGATTGTATATATCTGAATAGACCAACTCTCCTTCTTCGCTTTCTTCTTTATAGATTGGAGAAGTGAAATAAAGAACACTATCTCGTAAGACGAAGGTGTTGCTTTGAGAAAATTTGTCATTTATATTATGACCTAAATTCACAACAGTTGTATTTTCTTCTTGCGAATCGTTGTCAAAAATCCAACGAATAGTTTCTAATTCTTTTTTTGCTTGTTTTCTGATTTTTATATCAGGACAATCCATCAAGCAAGTGTTTAAAAAATGTTGTGCTTGCACTATATTTCCGTTGCATTTAGCTACTTCTGCTAAGTGAAGATATAGATAAGGAAAAGTTTTGTTTACATCCAAAGTATCGCTTTCGATTAAAACTTTTTGATACCAATACTCTGCCTTATCATAGTCTTTTTGCATTCGACAAACCTCTGCAATTTTATAATTAAAACGAAGAGGGTTAAGGATAAACTTCTTACCCATTCTATAATTTTCTAAGGCTTCTTCATATTTTCCTTTTTCAAATGCTTTGTCGCCTTTCTCTTCGTATGCTTTTGCATACTTTTCTTGTGCTATTACTTGATTTGTGGTCAATCCCGCTGTAAATACAAACAGCAAGGCAATGGTTTTTAAAATGTTGGACATGGTATTGTTCTTATTTTTTTGTTATACGAAAATCTATTAAATCCATAACTTAAATAAATCTCTAATCCGCCGTAAGTATTTGAAACTTGCGAAAGACCAGATATATTTACATCATAGGCTAAACCTACATTTATGTTATTGTATTGGTATTTTAATGCAAGGATTATTGCATCGTTAGATCGATAATAAACCCCTGCTCCTATGTTATTTTGATCAAAAATTGTATTTGATAAATCTATTATATATTCTCCTCCTAAAAGAATTTCATAGTTATCGTTTTGCACAGAAGTACTTGCAGATAACTGAACTTTTGACACCTCTGAGGTTGAGAAAAGATAATTGGCATATCCGTAATAACGGGGTTTTAGTCGTAAATCACCAATATTTAACTCATCCATAAAGGTTAATCCCGGTTGAGTAAGATGAAAAACTGCGACTCCTGCAGATACGGCTTGAAAATCGGCAGGTTCTATTTGCCAATGTAAGCCTAAGGACACATCGTTATAAGATAAATTTGACAAAAGTATGCCTTCCCAATCAGATTGTTGTTGTCCAAAATCTGCATTAGTAGGATCGTAAGACCAATAGTTATTAGAAAGTTGCACTCCTATGGAAATAAAATGGTTATTACGCTTTTCTATTTGTTTGTTATAGGATAAATTTACAAATATTTGCCTTTGTCCAAAGTTTAGTGTACCTGCTACATCTGAAACAAAACCTAAGCCTATGCCAAGTGAGTGTCGATATTTTTTACTGCTTAACAATCTCGCTTCCCCTGTCAATAAAGTAGTGTTATAACCATTTGTAGAAACGGTTTGCCACTGATTTCTATAGGCTGTTGCGACTTTGAAATCGGTGTTAGTGAATGCTGTTTTTGCGGGATTGAGATACATATCGTTTGCGTTGATTGAGGAAAAGTGTACATCTTGCCCTTGTAGTGAAAGTGCAAAAAAAGTTATTATTAGTAAATTTACAACATAGGTTTTATTCACATTGGCAATTATTATGCAGACTTATCTTAATTTTGCTCTTATTACTTGACTGTCTTTTTCTATTAACTCTTTTATCTTCATCAATCCGTCTTGTAAGGCAAGAGTTGCTGCTCGTCTTTGAAACTCATAGTATCCGTGATAAAAGGCCATTTCTTCTTTTGCATAGCCTCGCTCGTTGTATTTTGCAACTAAATTATTTCTTGAATCATATATCTCTACTATTACTTCGAGCTCGGTTGTGTTTGTGCAAAATGGCATTCCAAAAAGATTGAGTGTACCAAATGTAAAGCCACTTAACCAAGACCATTTATAGTTATTTTTATTGTAAATAGCTCCTGCTCGCAATACTATATTGCCTTTACGAGAGGTTGTTTGATCACAGATATTATTTGCTACTTCATTTACAAGTACGGTAGCGGCATCTTGTATTCTTTTTTCGGCTGTGTAAAGTTTTGTCTTTTCTGTTACTTCATAAACGCCCTTTCCGTATGGTGTTTCTGTCAATCCGTATGGTGTACGTAAATCATCTGACACCTTTACTGAATAAGAATTTGCTCCGTATGCGTTTTCAAACGATGGTTGGTCAATCCAGCAAGTTAAGCGTGGCAATAGACTTACGTTTTGATAATCTGGTGCAAATAAATCTGGCTCTAATGATTTGCATGAACTCAAACCAACTATGGTTACTAAGAGTAATAATATTTTTCTCATCTGTTATTTGTTTTTTATTTTGTATTTATAATTTAAAATATTGTTTGCTTTTATCCAATTGTGTTAATTCTTCTTCGGTTATTTGGTTTATATATTTTTCTTCAAAAGGGCGTGCTACTCTTATATAGTTGCCACTAAACCCAAACATCATTCCATTTTCATTGTCTGCTTCCCAAAGAATTTTTTCTTTGTTTCCGCAATTTTTTTCATAGAATTTTATTTTTTTTTCAATGGATAATTTTTGTAATTCTTTGCTTCTTTCTCTACGTTCTGCAATAGGCACTTTTCCTTGCATTTTTGCTGCAATTGTATTTGGCCTTTCCGAGTAGGTAAAGACGTGAAGAAACGCCAAAGGCAATGATTCTATGAATTTATATGTTGAAAGAAAATCTTCTTTTGTTTCTTGTGGAAATCCAACTATTACATCAGCGGCAATGAATGCAAGAGGCATTTTTTCTTTTATGTAGTTTACTCTCTCTGCAAACAATTCTCGCTCATATTTTCTATGCATTAGTTTTAGGATTTTATTATCTCCCGATTGTAAAGGTATGTGAAAATGTGGCAAAAAGGCTCTTGAATTTGCACAAAAGTCAATTACTTCTTTTGTTATAAGGTTTGGCTCTATGCTTGATATTCTATACCTTTGAATTTCTTCTATTTCATCAAGGCGTTTAATAAGGTCTAAGAAAGTTTCGTTAGTACTTTTTCCAAAATCCCCTATATTGACGCCTGTAAGTACAACTTCTTTTTTGCCTTCTTTGGCTAATTGTTTTGCACAACCTATTATAGTTTCTATGTCTTTATTTCGACTTCTTCCTCTTGCGTGTGGTATTGCACAATAGGTACAAAAATAATCGCAACCGTCTTGTACTTTTAGGAAAGAACGTGTTCTATCGTCTGAGGAATAGGAAGTATAAAATGTTTTAAGGTGTGAAATATCAAATACTTTATTTGTTGGGCTTGATGTTTTGTGATGATTTAGTACATAATCAACTAATTTGTGCTTATCATCGTTTCCTAATATTATATCTACCCCTTCTATTGTTTCTATCACATCGGGATTGAGTTGAGAAAAGCAACCTATTACTGCAATTATTGCTTGAGGATTAAGACTATGTGCTTGACGAATAGCATTACGACATTTCTTTTCTGCAATCTGAGTTACGGTGCAAGTATTCAACACATACACGTCTGCTTTTTGTTTAAAATCAACTTGATTGTATCCATTCTCGGCAAATCTTCTTGCCAAGTCGGAACTTTCTGCAAAGTTTAGTTTACAACCTAATGTATGAAATGCAATAGTTGCCAAATTAAAAGTCTCCTATATTTAGTTTTTCAATAAAGTCTTGTTCTTCTATCATTTTTACGCCAAGTTTTTCGGCTTGTTTCTTTTTTTGTGGTCCTGTATTTTCGCCACAAATCAAGTAATCTGTCTTTGAAGACACTCCACTTAACACTTTTCCTGAGTTTTCTTCTATTATTTTTTTCAATTCTTCTCTTGAAAAATTTGTAAAAGTACCACTAACAACAAAAGCTAAGCCTAAGAGTTTTTCACTTGTCTTTTGACTTTGTTTTATTTCAAATTGTAGGCCTAAGTCTTTTAGTCTCGCTATTAAGTCCAAATTATCTTGATCGGAAAAGTAGTTAAGAAGCGAGTCTGCTATTCTTTCCCCTACATCTTCCACTGATAAGAATTCTTCTTTTGTAGCTTTGATAAGAGTATCTATGTTTTTAAATGTTGCGGCTAAATGTTTTGCTGTAACCTCTCCTACATATCTTATTCCTAAGGCGTATAATACTTTTGCAAATTCAACTTCTTTTGATTTGTTTATTGCTTGTATTATGTTCTTTGCTCCTTTTTCTTGAATATTTGCTTTGTTTTCTTTATCAAGAGAGCCAAGTCCTATTATATCGTCTTGTTTTAGAGTATAGAATGAAGAGAAATCTTTTATCAATCCTGCTGAAAAAAGTATCTTTATTCTTTCGGCTCCAAGCGAATCTATATTCATCGCTTTTTTTGAAACAAAATGTTGAAATCTTCCTAAGATTTGTGGTGGGCAATGATTGTAATTTGGACAATAATGAGCAGCTTCTCCTTCTTCTTTAATCAATCGTGCATTGCAAATAGGACAATTCTCTATAAATTTAATAGGTTGAGAATCTTGATTATTGTTTTGTCTTTCCACTCCTACTATTTTTGGAATTATCTCTCCTCCTTTTTCTACTATTACTATATCATTTTCCCTTATATCTAACTTTTGTATTTGCTCAGCGTTATGAACACTTGCTCTTTTTACTATTGTACCTGCAAGTTTTACCGGTTCAAAGACTGCAACAGGGGTTATAACTCCCGTTCTGCCTACTTGATATTCTATTTCTAATAGTTTGCTTTTTGCTTGTTCTGCTTTAAATTTATAAGCCGTTGCCCAACGTGGACTTTTTGCTGTTGCTCCAAGTTTTTCCCATTGATTTGTATCGTTTAGTTTAATAACTATTCCGTCAATATCAAAAGGCAAATTATGTCTTTGGGTATCCCAATAATTTATAAATTCCATTATTTCCTCCACTCCCTGTGCTATTGCGACAAATTTAGGAACATTAAAGTTCCAAGTGCGAGCTTGTTGTAGGCGATTATAGTGTAGGTTTTCTTTTATGCCATCTCCTATTATGTAATAAAGAAAACATTCCAATTTTCTTTGTGCTACTTCTTTTGTATCTAAGAGTTTTATACTTCCAGAAGCTGCATTTCGTGGATTTGCAAAGGGTTCTTCCCCTGTTTCTATTCTTTTGAGATTAAATTCTTCAAATGCTTTGTGTGGGAAAATGACTTCACCTCTAATTTCAAAACGTGGAGGAAGGTTTTCTCCATATAATTCAAGCGGAATAGACTTTATTGTTCTTATATTATCACTTACATCGTCTCCACTTACGCCATCTCCTCGTGTTAAGGCTCTTACAAATTTGCCTTCTTCATATAAAAGACTTATTGCAACACCATCATATTTCAATTCACAAATCCATTCTAATTTTTCACCCTCTAAGGATTGTGAAGTACGGTTTACAAATTCCAATAATTCTTCCTTAGAATAGGTATTTGAAAGAGATAACATCGGAAATGAGTGCTGTGCTTGAACAAAACCTTTGTTTACTTGTCCCCCTACTCGTTGTGTTGGAGAATTTGCTGAAAAATATTCTGGAAATTGCTTCTCCAATTCTTCTAATTCACGCATTAAAATATCAAATTGCCTATCCTCAATAGTAGGTCTATCTAAGACATAATATTCATAATTATATCTATTGAGCAATTTACGCAATTCGTCTATTTTGCTTTTAATCAAATTAGATTGTTGGTTCATTATCGTCTTTTTCCAATGCTATTGAAATATCTTCCTCTACAATATTTTCTCTACTTACACTTTCTAACGTATTAGATGTAAGTTCATCAAACTCTCGTCTATTTTTAGTGATATCTAATGCTAAGAAAACAGCATTTCTAAAACTATCTGCCGAAGCAATATTCTTTCCTGCGATTTCGTATGCAGTGCCATGAGCAGGAGATGTACGAACAAATGGTAATCCTGCTGTAAAGTTTACCCCTTCTGTAAAACTCATTAGTTTAAATGGTATCAAACCTTGATCATGATAAAGAGCCATTACTCCATCAAAGTTCTTCATTGTTCCATTTCCAAAAAATCCATCAGCAGGATATGGTCCAAACGCCAATATTCCCTTATCGAAAGCCTCTTGTATTGCAGGTGCTACAACAGCATCATCTTCGTTTCCAATCAATCCTCTATCTCCCGCATGAGGATTAAGAGCCAAAACTGCTATCTTTGGCATTCTAATTCCAAAATCACGTTTTAAAGAGTCATTCATTACTTTTAATTTACGCAATATTAACTCTTTTGTAATAACTTGAGGAACTTGTGAAAGCGATAAGTGATTTGTCATAATACCTATATGCAATTTATTACAAGTCATTATCATTAAACTTTCATCTACACCAAACATTTTTGTCAAATATTCAGTGTGTCCAGGAAAATTAAACTTGTCGCTTTGAATATTTTTTTTATTAATATGATTTGTTACTAAGGCATCTATTTTTCCATTCATCAAATCTCTGCAAGCAATATCTAAACTCATTGCTGCTAACTTTCCTCCAATTTCTGTAGGCTGTCCTATATCTATTTTTACCTCTTCTTGAATTATATTTAAGATATTGAACTTATTTGGCTCAGCTTGTTCTACCGAGCGAATGTTTACAAAAGGGAAATCAGTAGCATTTATCAATTTCTTATGATATGAAGCAATTTTTGAAGAACCATAAAGAATTGGTGTACAAAAATCAAACATTCTATTATCAGAAAAACACTTCAACATCACCTCATAACCAATTCCGTTAATGTCTCCGTGAGATATTCCTAACTTTATATTTTCTATATCTTTAGCTTTTTTTTCTGAATTAAAATTTTTTCTATTGTTTATATCGTTCATTTTATTTCAAATTATAATTTACGTTTTTCAATAAGACTTTTTACAAATTCAATTATTAACCTTACGCCATAACCACTTGCTCCTTTTAAAATATAATCTCTTTTTCTATCAAACATTGCAACACCTGCAATATCTAAATGAATAAAAGGATAATCCGTAAAATGAGCTAAGAATTTTCCTGCAGTAATCATACCTGCTTCCCCTGGACCACAATTCTTTATATCTGCAATATCTGATTTTATTAACTCATCATATTCGCTCCAAAAAGGGAATTGAACAAGTCTTTCATAGGTTTTCTCACCTGCCTCTTTCATTATTTGCATATATTGTTGAGCATCTTGCTCAACAGCAGCAATTCCGTAAGGTCCAACTGCTCTTGCGGCAGCCCCTGTAAGAGTTGCAGCATTTACAACCAAGAAAGGAGAAAGTTTTTTAGCGTATGAAAGAGCATCTGCTAATATTAATCGTCCTTCTGCATCGGTATTTACCACCTCAACATTAGTTCCGTCATACATATTTATGATATCTCCACTTGCGTATGCGTTTAATCCCGGACGATTATCAGTTGAAGGGAATAATCCAACAACATGAATTGGCAATCCTAAACAAGCAATAGCGTAAATTGCAGTTGCCATCATTGCAGAGCCTGCCATATCTTCTTTCATGTCATTCATATAATCGCCAGGCTTTAAATTTAATCCACCAGTGTCATAAACCAAACCTTTTCCCACTAAAACCAATGGAGAAGAATTAGAATTTTCAGGACGATACCTCATTATTGTAAAAGTAGGTGGGTCTATACTTCCTTGATTCACTGCTAAAAGTCCACCCATCTTTTCTTGCTCAATTTTATCCTTATGCCAAACCTCAACTTCTATACCTGCCTCACGAGAAATATTCACAAAAGCAGTTGCTAATCCTTCTGCGTTTAGGCTACAATAAGGTTCATTGACCAAATCTCTACATTTTTCAACCGCTCTTACAACAACAATTGATTGTTCTATATCTTGACTTTCAACAAATGGGTTAATAACAAACAAATTGTCAAAAGGGTGAATCATTTGTTTAGGATCTGTTTTGTAATTATCAAAAGTATAACTTGCAAGCAACATTCCCTCAACAAAGCCCATTGCAAAATCTTTTGAAACCTCACTTACAAACTGCAAATCCTTTATATATTCCTTATCACAAAAGTCTAAAATTTTAGCACCTAATTTTCTAAAACTTTCAATTTGTGCATAAAAATCCTTATTCTCTTTTACAATAGCCACAATCGACCATTGAGTAAACTGATTGAATGCAAAAAAGTCTTTATCGTTTTGTTGTATTTGTTGATTAACAAAATTCAAAATATCGTGCTCAACGAATTGAGAAGAAATCAACTCATTTTCTTTTTTCAAAAAAACAAAGAGTTTTGAAACTTCTGGTTTTATCGTTATAAGCCTTTCAATACTTATCATAATTCTATAAATTATCTTAGTTTAATCGTACAAAGATACAAAATAAAAGTAAAATAACTATCTTTGCAAGACAAAAAACATCGTATTATATGAAACATTCAATCTTCACATTGCTTATTTGCATCTTTATTTCTTTTAGTTGCTTTTCTCAAAACATAGACAAAGAAAGCAAAACAATAGACAAGGAAATAGAAAAACTAATTTCCAAAATGACTATCAAAGAAATGGTTGGGCAGCTCATTATGATAGGAGCCGACACCGAGACAAACAAAAAATATTGCGAAAAAATTCTAAAAGACATCGATTCAAATAAAGTTGGAGGTGTTTGTTTTTTCAAAGGCAAAAGTGATAATCTTCCAAAACTTATAAACAAATACAATTCTGTTTGCAAAATTCCTCTTCTTGTTTCAATAGATGGAGAATGGAGCCTTTCAATGCGATTTACCGACCTTGACCCTTTTCCAAGAGCAATGGCACTTGGAGCCTTAGATTCTAATGATTATTCTTTGGTTTATAAGAAAGCCGACATTATTGGAAGACAATGTCGTACTCTTGGCATACATATTAACTTTGCACCTGCGATTGACATAAATCTTAACCCAGCAAATCCTGTTATAAATACGCGTTCTTTCGGTCAAAACAAGTGGAAAGTTTCTCTTCTTTCAGAACAATACATCAAAGGCTTGCAAGACAATAACGTAATGGCAGTTATCAAGCATTTTCCAGGACATGGCGATACTGATTTAGACTCTCACCTAAGCCTTCCTACGATTTCTCACAGCAAAGACTTCATTGACACTGTGGATTTAATACCTTTTAAATACAATATTGAAAAAGGAGTTTGGGGAGCAATGGTTGCACACTTAAATGTCCCTGCTTTAAATGAACATTACACCTATCCTGCCTCAATAAATCCCGATATAATTCAAGAATACTTGATAAACAATTTAGGTTTTGAAGGACTTGTTTTCACCGATGCAATGAATATGAAAGGCCTTACAAACGATTATCCTGACGGACAAGCACAAGTTTTAGCTCTAAAGGCAGGAGTAGATGTCCTTCTTATGCCTAACAACACAGACTCGGCAATGAATGCAATCCTTTCTGCAATAGAAAACGGAGAATTAAGCAAAGAGCTCATAAAAGAAAAATGCAGAAAAGTGCTTCAATGGAAATACAAACTCGGAGTAATGAATCCGAAACACGAGCCAAAACCTTTGAGCAAAAAACAAAAAGAAGAAATAGGCAAACACTGCGAAGTTATTGCACCAAAGATTCTTACACTATTGGAAAACAAAGACAATATTATACCACTGAACAAAAAAGACACAAATCAAATCATATTCGTAAACTTAGACAACAAAGATTATTCCTATTTCTTAAAACAAGCAAAAAAATACAAAGAAATAATCCCGTATTCCTTTGAAAAAAAATCTCTAAACGAAGACTTAGAAAATTTATTAAGCGTTTTAGATTCCTCAAAGACAGTAATCGTTGCAGCAAGCGGCGGAGTTAATTCAAAGAAAACAGACAACTACGGAATATCTAAGCAAAGTCTTGAATTACTTTCCTCTATTCAAGAAACAAAAGCAAAGAATATTCTTTTACTCTTTGCAAATCCTTACTCACTTGAAAGCTTAGACACAATATGTGATTACAATGCTCTAATAGTTGCTTATCAAAACACCTCACAACTACAAACAGCAGCAGCAAATAGTCTTTTTAATCCTCATAAATTCACAGCTTCTCTACCTGTTGATGCATCTCAAACCTACAAAGCAAGCCCTGATTTTGCAATAGAATTACCAAAACAAGCTCCTTCAAAGTTTAGCAAAATTGACTCTTTAATAAACTATGGAATTTCGCAAGAAGCCTACCCCGGAGCACAAGTTTTAATTGCACAAAACGGTCAAATCATTTACAAAAAGAATGCAGGCTATCAAACCTACGACAACAAAATCGCAATAAACGATAGCAGTATTTACGATTTAGCTTCATTGACAAAAGTAATGGCAACAACCCTTGCACTAATGAAACTATACGATGAAGGAAAATTCTCACTTGAAGACAGATTATCAGACTATCTTCCTTACTTAAAAAGAACCAACAAAAGAAAAATTACAATAAAAGAAGCCTTATCTCATTGTGCAAGACTAAAAGCATACCTACCTATTTGGGTGCATTCATTAGAAAAAGCAAAAGAAGATTCTACTCTTTTTGCTCAACAAAACAATGAAGAAAATCAATATCTACAATTAACCGATTCGCTTTATATCAACAAAAAATATAAACAAGACATATTAAAACAAATAGTTGACTCACCCCTTAACCCAAAACACAAATATGTTTATAGTGATTTAGGATTTATTCTACTTGGAGAACTTGTAGAGGTCTTATCTGGCAAAACGCTTGATAAATATCTTGAAGACAACTTCTACAAACCTATGAATCTTTCGCACACTTGTTTTCGACCAAAAGAGAAAGAACGCATTGAAAACATCGTTCCAACAATAGAAGCCGTAGATTTTAGAAATTCTTTAATAAAAGGCAATGTACATGACGAAACCTCTGCCCTTCTTGGTGGCGTTGCAGGACACGCAGGCTTGTTTTCCACAGCAGAAGACTTGTTTGCAATCTGCCAAATGATACTAAACAAAGGTCAATACAACGGAAAAAGATACATAAACTCTAAAACCATTGATTTATTTTCTAAATCTCACTTTACAGAGCATAACAACCGCCGAGGATTAGGGTGGGACAAACCTCTTTTGAAAGGAAAATCATCTCACACCTCAAAATACGCAAGCAAAAAAAGCATTGGACACAGTGGATTCACAGGAACATACCTTTGGATTGACCCAGAAAACGAAACAATTCTTATTTTCCTTTCCAACAGAGTTTACCCCGATGCAAAAACTAATAAATTGGCTCAGCTAAACATAAGAACCGATATTCACGATTTAATTTACGAAATACTAAAAGATGAATCTAAATAAATTAGCCTCTCAATTTCACACAGCAGACTTTATAAAAGACGACCCTGTTCAATTTCCACATCTTTATAAAGAGAAAACCGACATAGAAATCTCCGCATTGATAAGCAGTTGGATTGCATACGGTTCGCGAGTGCAAATAATAAAAACCTTAAACAAGATTCATCAAGAATTTCTTGAAAGTCCTACAAATTATATAAAAGAAAAAAAATACCAACACTACCAAAACCAAGAACAATGCCTTTATCGTTTCTATCAAGAAAAAGACTTTTTTCAACTATGCGAAACCTTGCACACTATTCTTTTTGAAGAAAACTTCTCTTGCTTAGAAGACAAAATTCAATCCTTAGTTTGCCAAAACCAACTGCAATAGAAGTATTAGAGGCAATAACAAAAATCTTTCCAAATCAAAAAGGCATTCCTCAAAACACAAAATCTGCTTGCAAAAGGCTTTGTCTTTTTCTTCGTTGGATGATAAGAAAAAACAGCGAAGTGGACTTTGGCATTTGGAATATTTTACAAGAAAAAGACCTTATCATTCCTTTGGATACTCATGTGTTTAGAATCTCAAAACAACTCTCTCTAACAAATCGCAAACAAGCCGATATGCTCTCTGCAATTCAAATAACAGATAAGCTAAAAATCACTTTTCCAGACGATCCTTTGCTTGGTGATTACGCACTCTTTGGTTATGGCGTAAAACATCAAGAAAAAACAAAATAATTCAAAGAAAAAATAAAAAAAAGCAAAGAAAAATTTTATTTTTTCTTTGCTTTTTTTGAAGGATTATTGCACTATCATTTTCTTTGTCGTAGTGCCTTTTTGCGTAACTATGTTTACTAAATATGTACCTTTGTTATAGTTTTGCACTCCTATGTAATATTCATAGTCATTTACATTTATTTCTTCTACTTTTTTGCCCTGCATATCAAAGACTTCTAATCTTTCTATTTTATATCTGCTTAATACTTTTGCGTATGTGGTTGCAGGATTTGGAAGTATGTTACAATGTTCTGATAATTCTTCTGCACTTAGACTATTTTCTGTTTTTGGTATAATGATGATTGGGAAAAATCCTATTTGCTTTTTGTAAAAGAATTGATAGAATTGATCTTGGTCAAAACTTACCCAATTTGTAGAATCATACATTCTATACATCGGAGGAATATATTCATAACAACCTATATCATCATATCTACATTCGTGATACCATTCAGCGTCTTTATCTCCACCTAGAAAAGACATTGTATGATCAAATTCAAATGGTTTATTAGCTGCAAAACTTTGATTATACCAAGAATTATTTTTATCAAATGCTATTGAAAAGGCTTGAATTTGATGTTGATTGTTAAAATAATAGTGTTTTATTGGTGTTGGGTAAGGATTTTGTCCGTATGGAAATTCACCAGTTATACTTCCATCAGGCCAACAAAATATCATTGATTGATCAATCAATGCTCCTGTATGATCATACAAAAGAAAATAAGGATAAATAGAGTTTGGTGGTTGATGTCCAAATATTTTTGCTGCAACTCCTATCACTCTTGCAGAAGTATCTAAATCCGGAAGATAATATGGTTGTAAAAAACTTCTGATTCCTGGAAGTGAATGAAAACCTACCATCAAAGAAGTAGCGTTATCCGCTATATAATCCAGATCTATACTCGCCCAAGCACTATCACAATGCGAATAGAAGTGAATAGCTCCAAATTCATGAAACGTTCTCGCATACGCATGTATAGGAGATGTGTGACCTGTCGCTTGCATATAGGCTTGTTGCTCTGCTGAATTATCATAATATATAGGTGAATAAACAGGATCAAACAACATTGGACATTCAAATATTGTTTGTGGAAAATAAACTATTGTATCATATTCTTGTTCTTGCGAATATGCACCAAAACTTATTGCTAATAAAATTATTATTGCTATCTTTTTCATAAGGCTATTGTTTTATTTAATTACTGTTGGTTGCTTATAAATTATATCTGTATTTATATTTTCACATGGTTTGATTATATTTTGTTGATTTATTTGCAATGTATTAAATACATTAACAGTTTGAGTTGCTGGAAGTGTTAGTAAATCAAGAGGTGATTGCACCATATCCGCAAAGCTACAACGATTCGCTACGGAATAATTATATATTTTTGGTAACAATTCTGGATACACTCTGTCTTTTCTTATATCATAACAATTCCCGTAAGAATTAAATTCATTACATTGTTTTTCAAAAAGTATTTTTCTTGTTGGCACATTTCCATATATACCTAAATAAATACCATCATATAACTCTAATGAAGAGAGATTATCATAATATTTTGTATGCACGTAACTTTCGTATGGCATCATTGTATTTTCATTCATACTTAAATGCCACACTTCATCAACGTATTCGTATTTAGATGACCTTTTAAGGACTGCTAACATATTAAACTTCTTTATATACTCCAAATCCCAAACAGGGTGTTTTATGTTTTGACCTGCATCTGCAAAATAGTGAGCAAAAATCGGTGTAACTGTTATTGTGTCTAATCTTAGTTTGTATAATACATTACAATACAATCCTACATCTGCTATATAACATAATGCTATATCATTTCCTCCAACACAAGTTGTTTTTAAATTGCCTCTATTATCATAATAAGAAAATGTCTGCATTGCTCCTACTAAACGTTTTGCGTTTCTTATATTCAAATTATTTTTATCAAACCAATGTAGTGTAAAAGCTCTACCTGAATACCAAGTTTCCGAAGTATTATCAACAGCAACAATACAAATATAATCTGATGTTAAGCAAAAATCATTGATTTGTTCTATATTTTCTACATTTGGTAAATACCATAAGTCGTATTGATGGTTTACTCCATTTGTTGTGCGTGTTATGTTTAGTGTTGCTAAGCAATGTCTATATTTTAACGTATCTGTGTACCACGCTGGACCTATTTCATTCAGACTATTGGTTTGAACTTGATTTTCTCCTGTGATTTGTGGCTCTACTATATTAGAATTTGGTGGTAAGGGTAATTCTGGTCCTGAAGGAAATTCAGGATCAAAACCTGTTCCTGGTCCTTCTACAAAATATGGAAGACCATAAAGTTGTCTTCCTACTGCTGCTACTACTGTTTCTCCATTATTTTTTTTGTAGGCTTCTACTCTGAATAGGTCTTTGGTGGTTCGGATTTCTGCGTATGTGATTGATTGATTAGAATTACTAAATAAATCTCCTACTTCAA
The DNA here is from genome assembly GCA_017647065.1 of Bacteroidales bacterium. Taxonomy (GTDB): domain Bacteria; phylum Bacteroidota; class Bacteroidia; order Bacteroidales; family P3; genus Onthomorpha. Next base: position 376 of record JAGCLI010000149.1, on the reverse strand, counting down.
CGTATCCTATTACACCTTTTGTTGTATCTATTGCATCGGGTTTATTTCCTACAAAATATAAGGTATCTTTAAGTATGGTAAAATCGTTAATTTTGTATCCAATTGGCAGAGATGCTGTTATTGTTGTAAGTGTATCTCCTTTTTTTAGTAGTCCAAATGTTGCTTGATAGTTAGAACCTATATTATTTAACACAACTGATGCGTCTTCTCTCCATCTTACAATTTTGGAACTATAATCTGTTACAAGATTTGATGAAAATGGAATGTGATATTCACTAACTTCTTTTACCGAATTATCCGGTGTGAGAATTTGTGCGTTGGTTTTCGCACTAAATAGCAGTATCAGAAGCACTGCTATGAAAAATAAATTCTTTTT
>JAGCLI010000148.1 GCA_017647065.1 Bacteroidales bacterium | reverse complement strand
GGAGCTTCAGAAACTGTAGCCTTAGGACAAGTAGAATTACCGTTAGGAAACTCAACACTAAAAGCCATTGTTAATGCAGCAGGGGATAATTACCACGAAAACGACACAATAACAAAAGTTGTACACGTATTCAAAAAAGTAGTAGTGCCATACGCTACAAACTTTGATGAAGAAGACGGAAACGATGACTTCTTTGCCTATGACGTAAGTACAACTAACCCTACAAACTGTTGGGAATTTGGAACACCAGCAGCAAGCAATAGTAAAATCAATGCACCTTATTCTGAACCTAATTGTTGGAAAACAAAACTTGAAGGCAATTACCCAGCAAATAACGAAAGTTATCTATATAGCCCAATATATGATATAGGAGTTGTAAAACCAGATACAATGAGCTTTATGATGCGTACTGCTTTTGGAGCGGGATCTTCAATGCACATAGAATATCTAAATTGGGAAGGAAAATGGGTAATGTTAGGAGCCTTAGATGACCCTAATGCAACAAATTGGTACAACGCAGAAGAAGGATTTACTACAACAGCAACATGGAGAGAAGTTATATATTCATTAAAATCAATAAATCACTTGTTTGGTAATGAATTACAATTCCGCTTTGTATTCAAGAGTGCAACATCAAGAAATGATGGTGTAGCAATTGATGATTTTGAAATCAAGAGAGCAAAACGTGATCAAGATGCCGGAATAATAACAATCAATTTAGAGCCAAATGATTTACCAAATTATGGTTCAAACTTCTATCCAAGAGTAGGTATCAAGAACTATGGAGCACAAGTATTAGACAATGTTGAAGTATGTTATTTTGCAGAAGGAATGTATATACCAATTTGTGAATCAATAACAAATGCAGGTGTAGAGCCAGATGACACAATCCACTATACATTCACACAAGGAACATATTTAGCAGTAGGAATGCCAGATCCATTTAGCCTATGTGCATTCACAAGACTAAATCCAACAGACGTATATACAGATAACGACTCTTGTTGCGTATCAGTTGTGATAGGACCACTACAAAAAGACGTTGGAATAGTAGCAATAACAGCACCAGGAGAACAAATCGTATCAAACGATAACATAGAAGTAGCAATCCACATTAAGAACTATGGATTAGATCCAGTAAGTGAATTACCTGTTGGATACACTGTTTCAGGAGGTGCAACCGTAACAGAAACTGTTTACTTTACACCACCATTATACAATGGAGATGAATATGTTTATCGTTTCAATGAAAGATTCCGTGCCTCATTTGGAGCAGTAAATCTAAAATGTTGGACAGGACAAGAAGGCGACTATTATCACGACAACGACACATTATACAAACGATTAGAAGGAACAAGTGCTACAAGAGACTTGGAAGCAAAATATGTAACAATAGATGATGCTAATCCAACAAACATGGCAGTTCAATTAACCTTTATGAATCGTAGTTCAGTAGGAATTGGAGATATAACAGTAGGCTACTATGTTAATGGCGATGTTGCAACAGCGGTTGAAGAAACATATAGATTAGGCAATATAGTACCTTCAGGAACACTTGCACATCATAAGTTTGAAGTAGAACTTCCAAGAGCAAACGGACCATACTACTCAATTACAGCATACGTTTCAGCAGAAAACGAAAGCGATAGAGAAAACGATACAACAAGCGTGCTTTATATGGGATACAGAGACGGAGTAGCCGACACAATCTTTGTAGAACAAACAGCAGCAGAAGATTGTAAAGTTCAATTGATAGCACACAATGCCGGAACAATAGGTGGAACAACACAAGTAAAAGCACACCTTGTTCAAAACGGAGACTTTGCTAACAAAATAACTCAAACATTCACTTGGGAATATGATGAACCAAACCCTGAGTTAGTAAGATATATGAACTTTGAACAAAGAATACCAAAGAATGCAGACGGACAATATAATTTGATTGCATGGATTGAATATCCATACGATGCAGACCATAGAAACGACTCAACAAATATTGTAGTTGTTAAAACATACGTTGGATTAGAAGACCAAGCTGCAAAACCAAACTTTGAGTTAGAACAAAACCAACCAAATCCATTTGATAACCAAACCTCAATAGGCTTCACTCTTCCAGAAGCAGGAAATGTGGAATTGGTAATAACAAACAACATAGGTCAAATAGTATATCAAAAAACAGGAGCCTTCCCACAAGGAAGAAGCGAAATCAAACTTGAAGACCTTAACTTAGCAGAAGGTACATACTATTACACAATGTACTACAATGAAGAAAAACAAGTTAAGAAGATGATAGTTGTGAAATAATAAGCAATAAAACATCAAACCCAAAAGGCGAAGTTTCAAAATCAAAGAAACTTCGCCTTTTTTCTTTGCTTTATTTGTTTAATCCAAAGAAATATTTCTATATTTGCAACACTTCAAAAGCATAACCTACCTTTGCAAGAAAGTGGAATGTACATCGTAAGAATAAAGACACAACGAGGCTTTGCAAACAAAAATATTCTGATAGAATAAAACAAAGAAATAAAAAAATAAAGCAAAGAAATAATTTTTTAATTCTTTG
>JAGCLI010000147.1 GCA_017647065.1 Bacteroidales bacterium | reverse complement strand
TATTCATTGTACTCACAACCGTAAGTAAACAAGAAATGAGCAGGAACACCTTTTTGAACAAAATGACAATGGTCACTATTACAAGATTCCTCTCCTAAAAATACTTTTATAAACCATTGATTTTCATTGTTAATTTCTTGTAATAATTTTCCAGCCTCAGGTTCTTTCAATCCATTTATTACAGCTACGCCCGTAGCTCCTGTTCCACACATATCTAAATTAAATAAAAACTTCACCTTTTCTAAATCTATGTAAGGATTTTCAGCAGCAAATTTAGAACCTAAAAGACCTACCTCCTCCCCTGTTGCAAATATAAAGACAACTGAATGTTCAGCAGGATTTTTTGCATAATATTTCGCTAAATCTAAAAGAACAGCAACTCCACTTGCATTATCATTTGCTCCTGGAAAGTGAACATCTCCTACTTTTCCTAAGTGATCATAATGTGCAATAAAGACAAAACAACTGTCTTTATACTTTGTACCCTCTACAATACCCCAAACGTTTTGAGATTGATAGGAAGAAATAAATTCACTCTTGATTTCCAAAGCTAAATGTTTAATTTTCTTATATATTATATTACCTTTGAGTTGCAGTATAGGAAAATCCATCAACGCACGACCTGTATAATATGGTATTTTATCATATCCTTGAATTACAGCAAGTTTTGGAGTAACGTTTTCTTTCTTTAAACCTCTTAAAAATACTATTATATCAACATAAGATAGAGTTTTAGTATTGAATAACAGTACTTTATCTTGTAATTTTTTTGGTTTAATTTCTTCAATTTGCTTTTTAGTGTTGAAAATTAGTGGTTTAACATTTTCTAACACCATATTTGCCGATGGAGATGAACCAAAAACTAAATAATCCTCGCCAAGCTTCAAAGGTTTCTTTAAATAACGCATTGAAACCTTTAAATCCATAATATTATTTATAGGAAAATTAAGTTTTTGAAATCCATTTTCTCCCAAAAGCTTTACTCCACTTTCTTTTAGTTCGTTTCTAATAAACGTAGCTGCCTTTTTATCTCCTTCATCTACGTATGCTCTTCCTGCCATATACTCACTCGCAAGAGTATCTTTGCAATATATTGCATACTTATATGATTGTGCTGAGGATAATGTGCTAATTATCAATAGTAAAGCAAAAAAGCTTATTCGCAAATTGCTGAATTTGAATTTATTAAATAACGTTGATTTTCCCATTTTCCTTTCCATTGATTTTCTTCTATAATTAAATTATTTTTATCTAAGTTTCTGTATTCCTTATCTTTAAATACAATTTTTACGTAGCCTTTTTCTATAATTTCTTTAATGATTAAAAATAGTTTTTCTTCATTTTTTTTCTGCCCTTCTTTTAAAAAAAGATAAATTCCTACTTCATTATTATATAAATCCATATTTTTAGAAGCTAAATCATAACCTGAACTTGGATTTACTTTAAAAATATATTCATTATAATTTTCATAAATTTCTCCTACCCTCCTTGCTTTTTCTATTCCTATATTTTCTGAAAGTTTATACATCCATAAAACATGTCGAAAAGCATCATATTTTCCTGCTTCAATGTTTTTATTATAAAAGTCTTTATCTTTTTTTGATAAACTATCCATTGTAATCAAAACAGAGTTTGATATATCCAATGATTTTTTAATTGTACTAAAATTTTTTAAACACCAAATTTTATCTTTTGTACTTAAACTTTTAAAAAGCATTTTTTTATTTTGAGAATATAAAGAGTTATTCAAAGCAAATAAAAATAGAATTAAAAAAGTCAAAGAAATATTTTTCATAATTCAAATTTTAACTCCTTATATTCTCAAAAAATCAAGTCAATTAATCAGTCGGTTGATTTTTTTTGAAGCATTTGGGCTTAAAGTTGGTAAAATTTAGTAAAATTAGCATTATAAGTTATTGTTAATCTTATAGTTAAATTATAAAAATATCAAAAAAATGTATTGTCTATTTTTTTTCGAAAATAGACCATTTTTAAATAATTCCTAAGTTTTTTGATATTTCCAACATTTTTAAGATTGGTTTTTCCGCATCTTTCATTAATTCTTCTGATAGTATAATTTCATTATTTAAATTTTCCATTACATCTATCACTTTTTCCATTGTGTTTAATTTCATATTACGACAATCGTTACAAGTAGTATTTTCATTTGGTGTAACTACAATAAATTCTTTATTTGGATTATCTTGTTTTAATTTGTGAGTTATACCTGATTCTGTTGCAACTAAAAATTTAGTATTTTCTGAGTTTTTAACAAATTTTATCATAGCTTGAGTAGATCCTACAAAGTCTGCAAGTTGTAAAACTGAGTCATTACATTCTGGATGTGCTATTAAAGTATAGTCTTTATATTTGTTTTTCAACTCTTTTACATATTGTGGTGTTAATAACTCATGAACTTCGCAACTTCCTTTCCAAAGAACCATTTCTCTGTTAGTAATACGATTGATATATCCTCCTAAATTTTTGTCTGGTGCAAATATAATTTTCTGATCTTTAGGAAGAGAATTTATCATCTGTACTGCATTTCCTGAGGTGCAAATTATATCGGAAAGAGTCTTTATTTCCGCAGAACAATTAATGTAAGATATTACGATATGATCAGGATATTGTTCTTTAAATGCTTTAAATTCTTCATATTTACAAGAGTCTGCAAGTGAACAACCTGCATTAAAATCTGGTATTATTACCTTTTTATTAGGATTAAGTATCTTTGCTGTTTCTCCCATGAAGTGTACTCCACATAAGAGAATTATATCAGCTTCTGTTTCTTTAGCTATTTGAGCTAAATTTAAGCTATCTCCTACATAATCAGCAACTTCTTGTATTTCAGGTAAGCAATAGTAGTGTGCTAATATTACAATATTTTTTTCTTTTTTTAATTTCTCAACTTTTTCAAAAAAAAGCTTTTTATCCATATTTAATATATTTTTTATTTATAATGATTTATTATAGCTATGTGAAATTTGTTGAAAAAAAATCTCACAAAAAAATTATTGCAAATATACGTCTTTTTATTAACAAAACAAGACAATTTATCTACATTTTAATTTTGTATATATCAGTAAATTATCTAAATTATTAACAAATATTTAATTTCACCTTTTTGTTGATAAAATTTTATAAATTTAAATGTAAAATTGTGTTAATAAAGTGTTTATTTTCTTGTTAATTAAAGAGTAGATATTAACAAGTGGATAATTATAAAGATATATTATCATGCTTTTAACAACTTCTTAACAAAAAAATTGTTGAAATGTTTTAGTGATTTTTTTTAAAGAAAAATTTTATTTTTTCAAAGAAATATTTTATAAAATCATTGAAAAAATTTAAAAAATCTAAGAAATAATTCTTAAAAAAATGTTATCTTTGCGAGATTATAATAACTAAATTTTTAAAATATGAGTAAAGTAATACCTATGGCTTGTGATCATGCCGGATTTGAACTAAAAGAATTTCTTAAATCTGCTCTTATTGAAAGAGGATTAGAAATTAAAGATTTTGGAACTTATACTTCTGATTCTGTGGATTATCCTGATATGATTCATCCTTTGGCTAAAGAAATTAATGCTGGAAATTTTGAATTTGGAATCATAATGTGTGGTAGTGCAAATGGAGTTTCTATGGTTGCAAATAAGTATCAAAACGTTAGATGTGCGCTTTGTTGGGAAGAAGAAATAGCTCAATTAGCTAAACAACACAATAATGCAAATATTATTTCATTACCAGCACGTTTTATTTCAAAAGAAAAAGCACTTTCAATAGTTGAGGCTTATTTAAACACTGAATTTGAAGGTGGAAGACATCAAAAAAGAGTAGAAAAAATACCTATTAAATAAGTTTTCTTTAATGAATACGAGTGAATACAAAAGTTTTTTACATATTTGTAATAGAAATTTAAATAACTCTGATTTTGAGGTATTTAATCCTAAAAGTACGATTCACTCAACATTTAATGATATAGATAAACTTAAAAATCAAGCTTATAGAGTTAGACAAAAATTCATTAACAATATAGTTGATAATCTTCTTCTATTTGAAAAAAATCTTCTTTCAAATAAAGGAAAAATTAATTGGTGTTTATCTTATGAGGACTTTACGGAACAATTACTTGATCTTTTAAGTAATAAAAAAATAAAGTCCGTCAATGCTTTTTTTTCTAATTTTACAGAAGAATTAGGATTAAAAGAAACATTAAAAAATGAAGGAATATCTTCATTTTCAAATGAAAACAAATGTTCTATTCTTTCTCCTGATTTGGCAGTTGTTGATACTGCAAGTATGTTTTCGGTATTTGATTCTGTTTTTGAAATGGAATTATTTTTAGACTCTAAAATTAAAATATGTATACTGCCAATTAACAAATTTATTTGTAATATATCTGATATTGATATATTTACACATATATTTTCAATTTATAAAAAAAATACTTCTTTTCCGATATTATCAAATATTTTTACTCCTTCAGCATTTGATACTAATAAAGAAACATACGTTTTCATAGTAGATAATTCACGAAGTAATCTATTGGCTTTCAAAGAACAAAGAAGAATTTTATCTTGCATAGATTGCGGAGCTTGTAAGAAGGTTTGTCCGGTTTATCAGTCTATAAAAGATGAACCTTATTCTAATACAATAACCGGACCTGTTGCAAACGTTATGTTACCTTACTTAGAAAATTATGAAAATTATAAACATTTAAGTTACAATTGCTTACTTTGTGGAAATTGTTCAAGTGTTTGTCCTGTTAATCTTTCAATACCAGATTTAATTCTTGAAAACAGGAAATTTTTCTTTGAAAATAAAATATTAGATTTTGAGGATAACTTATTGATAATTAGCCTTAAAAAGTTCTTTTTAAAGCGGAAGAAAATGAATTCAAAATCATGGTATAAAAGATATTTATTGAGAAGAATAATACCAAAAACTACAAGAAAATTGGTGTATATTCCTACTTTTTCAAAAAGGACATTTAACCAAATACAACAAGATAAAATTTGAGAGTAATGAAAAGTATAAATCAAATCGAAAATGAAGATAAATTATTAGAGTTTATTTATAATAATAAGGTAGATGAATTTAAAAAATCTATAGATGAGATAATTATATCTAATAAATTATCAAATTATTCCGAAGAGGATTTATTTAACTTAATACAATATTTAGATTTAACTTCTTTAAAATCAACAGATAATAATAAAACGATTACAGAATTTGTAAAAAATAGTGTTTTAACTTGTAAATCAAATAATTATTATGTAGGAGGGATTTGTTGTTATTCTCCATTCTTATCGCAAATAAATGATTGTAAACCATCAAAAAAGATAAAATCAGTAGTTGTTGCAGCAGGATTTCCTCATTCTCAAGTTCCATTGAGTGTAAAAAAAGAAGAAATAAAATATGCAATAGAAAACAATGTAGATGAGATAGATATATGTTTAAATAGAGGTTTATTTTTTGATGAGAATAAAGAGAAAGCAGCTCAAGAGATAAGGGAGATAAAAGATTTGCTTAATTTGGCAGATAAAAACATTGTTTTAAAAGTTATTTTAGAAGTAGGGGAGTTATCTTGCTTTCAAAATATTATGCAAGCTTCTATTTTATGTTTAGAAAATGGTGCAGATTTTATCAAAACCTCAACAGGAAAAATAGAAAAAGGAGCAGATATTTATTCTTTTTCAGTAATGATGCTTGCTCTTAGGCAGTATTATCTTAAAACCAATGTTTTGAAATCTGTAAAAGTAGCAGGAGGAATCAGAATGATAGAAGAAGCTATTTTATATACTAATTTATATAAAAAATTCATTACTTCAGATTTTGATAACAACTATTTTAGAATAGGTTGTAGTCAATTATTTGATAAAATTAAAGAAAAATTAACGAGAGATAAATAATATATGAAGCAATTACGTAAAAAATTATCGTTATACAACGAACCGCAAAGAGTAAAGGAATTAGGTATTTATCCATATTTTAGACCTATTTCAAGCGAGCAAGATACAGAAGTTATAATGCGAGGAGAAAAAGTATTGATGTTTGGTTCAAATAGTTATTTAGGATTAACTAATCACCCTAAAATTAAAGAAGCAAGTATTGAAGCAATAAAAAAATATGGTACAGGTTGTGCTGGTTCTCCGTTTTTAAATGGTACTTTGGATATTCATATAGAATTAGAAGAAAAACTTGCAGATTATGTTGGTAAAGAAAAGGCTATAGTTTATTCTACAGGATTTCATTCAAATATTGGAGTGATTCCTACAATTATGGGAAGAAATGATCATATTATTTGTGATGAATTGAATCACGCTTCAATAGTTGAAGGACGTAGACTTTCTTTTGCATCGTCTCATCGTTATAAACACAATGATATGTCTTCGTTAGAAGATGTGTTAAAAAAGATTCCATACGATAGTATTAAGTTAATAGTAACCGATAGTGTGTTTTCAATGGAAGGAGACGTAGCCGATTTACATAAAATTACTGCTTTGGCAGAAGAATATAATGCTTCTGTTTATGTAGATGAAGCACACTCATTAGGAATTTTTGGAAAAGAGGGTAGGGGGTTATGTTCGGAATATGGATTGACAGATAAAGTTGATTTAATTATGGGAACATTTTCTAAATCCTTGGCAACAATAGGGGGATTTATAGCAACCGATGCCGAAACTATCAATTTCTTGAAACATCACTCACGTCCATACATTTTTTCTGCTTCAATATCTCCTGCAGCTACTGCAAGCGTAATTGCAGCGATAGATATAATAAAACAAGAGCCTGAAAGAATAGAGAATTTATGGAAAATAACGGATTATGCCTTAAAAACATTTAGAGAATTAGGTTTTGAAATTGGAAATACCTCTACTCCGATAATACCTCTCTATGTAAGAGATATGGATAAAACCTTCCTTATTACACGAGAACTTTATGATAATGGAATATTTATTAACCCTGTGATTCCTCCTGCTTGTTCTCCGGAAGATACTTTAATAAGATTTTCTCTTATGGCTACGCATACAAAAGAGCAAGTAGAAGAAGCAATAGACAAATTACATAAAACATTCCGCAAATACGAAATAATAAAATAAGAATATTATGAATACTATCACTGTAAAGACCGTTATAGACAAAAAAGGCTTTAAAGAATTTTTAAATTTTCCTTATAAACTTTACAAAAACGATAAGAAGTGGGTTCCTTCTTTAATAATGGATGAAAAAACCACTTTTGACAAGAGGAAAAACCCTGCTTTGGAGTTTTGTGATTTTAAAATCTTTTTGGCATATAAAGGCACAGAAGTGGTAGGTAGGGTTGTGGGAATGATAAACCATAAATCAAACGAAATTTGGAAAGAAAAAAGAATTAGATTTGGTTGGTTAGATTTTATAAATGAAGATATAGTTTGTCAAAAGCTTTTAGAAGCAGTTGAAAATTGGGGTAGGAGCCAGGGAATGACTCAAATCGTAGGGCCAATGGGCTTTACCGATATGGATAAAGAAGGAATGCTTGTAGAAGGCTTTGAAGATGATTGTTCAATGCCTACTTACTATAATCCTTCCTATTATCCAGAAATAATGGATAGGCTTTCCTATAAGAAAGAAGTAGATTGGATTCAATATAGAATAAAAGCAAATCAAGAAATTCCTGAAAAGATTTTACGAATCAATAATCTAATTAAGGAAAAGTATAATCTTAGAATTGTAGAAGGACTATCGGCACAACAAATTGCAAAGAGATATGGTCATAAATTATTTGAAACGCTAAACGAAGCCTTCTCTCATCTTTTTGGATATGTACCTTTGAACGAAAAACAAATGCAATTCTATATTGATATGTACTTTCCTTTTTTGAATAAAAAGCTTTTGTGTTTGATTGTTGATGAAAATGATGATATTGCAGCCTTTGGAGTTTCTATGCCGTCGCTTACCGAAGCACTTCGTAAGAGTAAAGGAAAATTATTCCCATTTGGTTGGTATCATTTCTTAAAAGCGATACGCAATTTTGAGAAAATAGATCTTTATTTCAATGGTGTACACCCTAAATGGCAGAATAAAGGGATTCATTCCATATATTATGCCGAAATGAATAAGCAATATATTTCCTTAGGCTCTCAAACAGCACTTGCAAGCCCTCAATTAGAAACTAATCTTGCAGCTCGCATTTGGGAAAAATATGAGGATTCCAATATTGTTATGAGAAGAAGGGCATATATTAAAGAAATACCTGAGGATAATCGTGAAAAAGTTTTGGTAACTGGTGCAAGTGGATTTATAGGCAGTACTTTAATTGATAAATTGCTTGAAGATGGAAAATATAATGTGTATGCAGGGATTAGAAGTACATCAAGTAAAAAATATTTGCAAGATACAAGAATAAATTTCATTGATTTGGCATTTTCTGATTCTGAAAAATTAAAAAAACAATTACAAGAATTTAATTTTAAATGTGTATTTCATTTAGCAGGTCTTACAAAGGCGAAGAGAAATGAAGATTTTGATAGGGTTAATTATAGTTTTACAAAAAATTTGGTTGATGCTATTGATGTAAATGTAACAAAATTGATTTTCTTGTCTTCGTTTGCAGCTCACGGACCAGGAGATGAAAAAACTTTTGCAAAGGCTAAGGTTAGTGATATTAATAATCCGAATACTGCATACGGGGTTTCAAAACTTAAAGCCGAAGAATATATTAACTCAAACTTTAAAGGAAAATACGTTATTTTGAGACCAACTGGTGTTTATGGTCCACGTGTAACAGTTTACTTTGTTTTCTTCCAAACTATTGATATTCATTTGGAACCATACTTAGGATTTGTTCCACAACACTTGACTTTTGTTTATTCAAAGGACCTTGTGGATTTGTGCATTAAAGCTTTTGAAAGCGATGTTTCAGCAAGAACATATTTTGTTAGCGATGGAAATATGTATTTGGATAGTGAATATTCTCAAATCTCAAAAGAAGTTTTGAAAAAGTGGACAATAAAAATAACATTCCCGCTTTGTATCGTTAAATTCATTTCTTCGTTTTTAAATTCTTTTGGCAATATGATTGGGAAGCAGTTTACGCTTAATAAAGATAAGTATTCTATTCTTTCTGCTCGTAATTGGGATTGTGATATAGAAGATTTAAAAAAAGATTTGAATTACATCCCTCAATATGATTTAAAAAGAGGAGTAGAAGAAACAATAAAATGGTATAAAAATGAAAAATGGTTGTAATATGAAAGTAAGATATTTTAATTTTCTATTGATATTTTCGTTCATCTTTTTGTTTTCTTGTGGCGAAAAGCAGACTGTAAAAACAGAAGAAAACAAAATAATAAATCAATCAAAGGTAATAGACGCCGATACTAAGTATTTTATTGACAAAATTGCAAAAATAGAGAACAATGCTTTAACTTATATTGGCGATAAGCCTGCAATAGTTGATTTTTATGCTTCTTGGTGTGGTCCTTGTAAGAAGTTGTCGCCCATAATGGAGAAAATGTCAAAAAAATATGAAGATAAGGTTTATTTTTACAAAATAGACGTAGATAAATCCTCAGATTTGGCAAATGTATTGGGTATTACGGCAATTCCTACTTTAATATTCTTTTCAGATTCTACTTCTTCGCCTATTATTATGCAAGGATTTATGTCGGAAACCGAAATAGAACACTACATAAGTAGTTATTTATTAAAATAAAATTATTACTTTTGTACACTTAATAGAAATAAAAATAATCTATGGCAAAGCAACAAGATATATCAGCTGAGAAATTAGAAAAATTAAAAGTACTTCAAGCAGCAGTTTCAAAGATTGAGAAAAATTATGGTAAAGGATCCATAATGAAATTAGGAGATAAAGCTGTAGAAGATATAGAAACAATACCTACGGGCTCTATTTCATTAGATTCGTCCTTAGGAGTTGGAGGATTTCCAAAAGGAAGAATAATAGAAATATATGGACCAGAATCCTCAGGTAAGACAACATTAGCAATACACGCAATAGCAGAAAGTCAAAAGCAAGGAGGACTTGCAGCATTTATAGATGCAGAACACGCTTTTGATAGTTCGTATGCAAAGAAATTAGGAGTAGATGTAGATAATCTTTATATTTCTCAACCAGATAATGGTGAGCAAGCATTAGAAATAGCAGAAAACTTAATTAGTTCAGGAGCAGTAGATATTATTGTAATAGATTCCGTTGCTGCTCTTACACCTAAAAGCGAAATAGACGGAGAAATGGGCGATAGTAAAATGGGATTGCACGCTCGTTTAATGAGTCAAGCTCTTAGAAAAATGACTGCAACAATTAGTAAAACGAAATGTTGTTGTATTTTCATCAATCAATTAAGAGATAAAATAGGAGTGATGTTTGGTTCGCCAGAAACTACAACAGGAGGAAATGCTTTAAAATTTTATTCTTCAATAAGAATCGATATAAGAAGAATACAAGCAATTAAAGATGGAGAAACCAATATTGGAAATAGAGTTAGAGTAAAAATAGTGAAGAATAAAGTTGCTCCACCTTTCCGTCAAGTTGAATTTGATTTGTTATTCGGACAAGGAATAAGCAAAATAGGAGAGATTATAGACATTGGAGTTGAGGCAGAGGTATTAAAGAAAAGTGGTTCTTGGTTTAGCTATGGAGAAACAAAACTTGGACAAGGTAGAGAAGCAGTTAAACAACTTTTATTAGACAATCCAGAATTGCAAGAAGAGATTGAAACAAAGATTCGCCAATATCTAAAAGATAAAACAGAATAAAAACTCTCAAACTCTTTAAGATGAAAGTAACAATTTCACAAATAAATCCAAAAACTTTAGATTTTGAATATAATTTTAATCTAATTCAGGAAAAAATCAAAGAATCAGATGTAGATTCCTTGATAATTTTTCCTGAATTATCATTAAGTGGTTCTCCGCTTTACGACTCTATATCATATAATGACACACATAAAAAAAGCATTCAATATGCTGATAAATTATCAGAACTAAAAAGAGACTTTATTTTTGGACTTCCAATCAATCAAAACGGAGAAATTCTAAATGCACTTGCTTTTATAGAAAATGGAGAATTAAAAGCAATATCCACAAAAAAGAACTTAAATAGATTTGACAAAGGATTTTCCTTAGGAGAGGGCTTTTGCACAATAGAATACAAAAAACAAACAATAGCATTTGGCTTTTTAGAAGATTTAGATGATTATTTAAAAAAGCAAGACAAAGCAGATTTGATTATTTGTAGCTCAAACATACTTTTTACTCCTGAAACGCAAAAAGAACTTTTAACTTCGCTTCAACCAAAGATAAGAAAAGCAAAAACACCAATTGTATTAGTAAATAGATGTGGTGCAGAAGCAAGTTATATCTTCAATGGAAGTAGTTTCTTTATGCTTTCAAACGGAGATTTGTCAAAAGAATTACCTTTATTTGAAGAATCCTCATTGCAAATTGAAACACAAAAAACAGAAAAATATACACAATCGCCTCTTTGTAGAATAGAAAAAATGTATCATGCGGCAGTTCTTGGAATAAAAGACTACTTCCGCAAAAACAATATAAAGAAAGCCTTATTAGGACTATCAGGAGGAATAGATTCAGCTTTGGTTGTAGTGCTTGCAGTAGAAGCCTTAGGAAAAGAAAACGTTATAGGAGTACTCTTACCAAGTGAATATTCTACCTCTCACAGCATAACAGATGCAAAAGCGAGTGCAGAAAACTTAGGAATAGAATACTACACAATACCAATCAAAGAAACGTTTACCTCAGCTCTAAAAGCTCTTGGGCCAATCTTTGAAGGAAAAGAACCAAATGTGGCAGAAGAAAACCTACAATCAAGGATTAGAGGTATGATTCTAATGGGAATAGCCAATAAAATAGGAGCAGCTCTTTTGAATACTACGAATAAGAGTGAACTTTCAGTAGGATATGGCACTCTTTATGGCGATACAAATGGAGCAATAGGAGCATTAGGCGATATTTTCAAAACAGATGTTTGGGAAATGTCTCGTTGGATAAATCGCAACGAAGAAATAATTCCTCAAAACTCTATAATAAAAGCACCATCGGCCGAATTACGACCAGATCAAAAAGACACAGATTCATTACCTGATTATGATATTTTAGACAAAGTTCTTTTCTTGCATTTAGAACAAAGACTAAGCAGAGAGGAAATAATAAATCAAGGCTTTGAATCAAATATAGTAGATAAAATATTAAGATTAGTAAAAATAAATGAGTGGAAACGCAATCAAGTAGCCCCACTATTAAGAATGTCAAATAGTGCATTAGGAATAGAAAGAATAATGCCAATATCATAATATAAAGAATATGAGCGACCAAATCAAACACGAATGCGGAATAGCAATGTTAAGATTGCTAAAACCATTGGAATATTACCAAGAAAAGTACGGAAACACTTGGGCATTAAACAGAATGTATCTCCTTATGGAGAAACAACACAATAGAGGACAAGATGGAGCAGGTCTTGCAAACATTAAGTTTGACACAAAGCCAGGAGAACAATATATAAACATAACAAAATCCAATACCTCTACTCCTATACAAGATATATTTGCCGAAGCGTTTAAGGATATGAAGAATCTTAAACTTTCTCACCCAGAAGAGGCAAAGGATATAAATTGGTTAAAAAATAATGCAAGGTTTACAGGAGAACTTTTCTTAGGACATTTACGCTATGGAACCTTTGGAAAAGACGAAATAGACAATCTTCACCCTTTTCTAAGAGAAAACAACTGGAAAACACGTAATCTTGTTCTTGCAGGCAACTTTAATTTGACTAATATTGATGAAATGTTAGACAAACTCATAAGTTTAGGACAACATCCCGTAAAAGTAGCTGACACAGCCATAGTATTAGAGAAAATAGGTAAGTTTTTAGACAGAGAAGTCGAAAGAATATTCCGAAAATACAAAGATGAAAGAGTTCTTTCTAACGTAGAAATATCAGAGAAAATAGCAGAAGAATTGGATATAAAAACAATTCTAACCTCTTCTGCAAAGAGATGGGACGGCGGATACGTAATGGCAGGAATGATAGGACACGGAGACGCTTTTGTTTTAAGAGATGAAAACGGAATAAGACCATGTTTCTATTACGTAGATGAGGAAATAGCCGTTGTAGCCTCAGAACGCCCTGTGATAATGACGACTTTCAACAAACCTCTCACTGCAATAAAAGAATTACCAGCAGGACACGCAATCATAATCAAAAGAAATGGCGAAATAAGCATAGAATGCTGCAAAGAACCTACAAAAGCACCAAAACAATGCTCTTTTGAACGCATTTATTTCTCACGAGGAACCGATGCAGACATCTATAAAGAAAGAAAAATGCTTGGAAGACTAATCCTACCAAAAGTATTAAAAGCAATAAACAACGATATAAAGAATACAGTCATTTCTTACATACCAAATACTGCCTCAGTAGCCTTTCAAGGTATGGCAGAAGCCTTTGCAGAGCACGCCGACAAACTACGAATAGAAGAAATACTTGCAAATAAAGAAAACTTAACAGAAGAAAAGTTAAAAGAAATCTTCTCAACTAAGACAAGAAGAGAATACATAGCAGTAAAAGACGTAAAACTACGTACATTCATCACACGCGATAGCGAAAGA
Organism: Bacteroidales bacterium; assembly: GCA_017647065.1. Taxonomy (GTDB): domain Bacteria; phylum Bacteroidota; class Bacteroidia; order Bacteroidales; family P3; genus Onthomorpha. Next base: position 1,023 of record JAGCLI010000147.1, on the reverse strand, counting down.
GATGATATGGTAGCACATGTTTACGATGTAACTTACGGACAAGTCAAAGAATATGTAGATAATCTTGTAGTAATTGACGATAGCATTGTAAGGGGAACAACACTTAAACAATCAATTCTAAGAATCCTTGACCGTTTAGGACCAAAGAAAATAGTTGTTGCTTCATCTGCACCACAAATTCGTTACCCTGACTGCTACGGAATCGATATGTCAAGACTAAATGAGTTTATTGCTTTCAACGCAACCATAGAGTTGTTGAAAGAAACCAATCAAGCACATATCATAGAAGAGGTTTATCGCAAGTGTAAAGCACAAGAAAATCTTCCAAAAGAAGAAATCGTAAACTATGTTAAAGAAATCTACGCTCCATTTACCGATGACCAAATCACAGCAAAGATTACGCAAATGCTAACTCCTGATGATGCAAATGCAGAAGTAGAAATAATTTTCAATACCATAGAATCGCTTCACGAAGCTTGCCCAAATAACACAGGCGATTGGTACTTTACAGGCGATTATCCAACCGCTGGCGGAAATAAAGTAGTAAATAAAGCCTTTATTAACTACTACGAAGGAAACAATAAAAGAGCTTATTAAAATAAAAGCAAAGAAATAAAAAACAAACCGCTCGTTTGTCAAAATAAAACTACGACTCACGAGCGTTTTTCTTTGAATTATATAACCAAACTGTTTTATTTATTATTTTCTTGTAAATATTTTAATATGTCATCAATTGTCATTTTATAAAATCTCCCAAAATTACTTGATGTACTTCCAGGCGTGCTAATATCAAAACAAACTCCCCCTAATAGGACATTTCTGTAAACTAAATGATAATCTTGACCCCAGGCTGAAAATTCAAAATTAACGCCATTTTTCCCATTTGCTAATGCTTCTGATAAATCTTGAATATTTTTCAACATCTCATCTTTTGTTCCTAAGAATAGAACAATTTTTTTATAATATTTGGAGTTATTTCGTATAGTAAGCGAATAGATTTCTCCTAAATCAGTTTTTGTTTTA
>JAGCLI010000146.1 GCA_017647065.1 Bacteroidales bacterium | reverse complement strand
CGAAAAGCTCGTTTAGAATTTTCTAAATCAGGGATAGAAATTTCTAAATCAAGGATAGAAAAAATTAAATCAAGGTTTTTTTGCATGAAAATCAATGAAAAAATTGCAAAAAACAGCGAAAAAATCGCAAAAATCAAAGACTTTTTTGGCAAAATCAAGGCTTTAAAAAGTTAAGTCTTTGATTTAGTGATTTTTAGTTAAGGGCTTATATTCTTAAAATTTGCGATTAGAAATCTTTGAGCCGAAAATTCTTTAAGCATTTGGGCTTAACTCTTGGTGAAACAATTTTATTTTCGGTTAGGGCTTTGTTTTGTGTTTTTTCTTTGTATCTTTGCTGAAATATTTTCTTATGATGGATTTTTTAGACACTCCAATCGAATATTTATCCTCGATAAGCGAGAAGAAAGCCAACATTCTGAAAAAAGAAATCAACGTTTCAACTTTTGGAGATTTGTTGGAGCATTATCCTTTTCGCTATTTAGACAAGAGTAAGTTTACAAAAATCCGAGAAATAGCAAGTGAAGAGACTTATATTCAAGTTGTAGGAAAAGCAATCAAGAAAGAAATCCTTAAAGGCATAGGACAAAGACTTGTAATCACTCTTGCCGATTCAACGGGAACGATAGAACTTGTTTTCTTTCAAGGTTTGAAATGGATTAGCGATAGTTTTGTTCTCGGCATTGACTATGTTATTTTTGGAAAGCCTACGTTTTTCAATGGTTCTTTCAACTTTGCACACCCTGAATTTGAGACTCTTACCTCTTATAAACGCACTGCAATCGACACTTTCTTCCCTATTTACTCTACAACCGAGAGAATGAAAACCGCTTTCCTTACTTCAAAAACCTTAGCCAAATATACGCAAGAAATTCTCTCGCTTGCAGTAAACAGAATAGAAGAAAACCTACCTCAATACATAACAAAACACTATAATCTCTACACAAGGGAAAGGGCTTTGAGAGAGATTCATTTTCCAAAGAATGAGGAAAACCTTGCAAAAGCAAAAATAAGATTAAAGTTTGAAGAGTTGTTTTTTATGCAACTTGAAAACCAAGTAAAGAAATACAACAATAAATCGGCAAATAAAGGATTCGTCTTTTCGGTTGTTGGAGATAGTTTCAACAACTTTTACAAAAACAACCTACCTTTTACTCTTACTAATGCTCAACAAAGAGTTGTGAAAGAAATTCGCAACGATATGCGAACAGGTTTTCAAATGAATCGTCTTTTACAAGGAGATGTAGGGAGCGGAAAGACACTTGTTGCTCTTTTGTGTATGTTGATTGCAATAGATAATGGTTTTCAAGCCTCAATTATCGCTCCTACCGAAATTCTTGCACAGCAACACTACAACAGCATAAAGAATTTCTTAAAAGATATGCCTCTTAACGTGTGTTTACTCACAGGAAGCAGTAAGCAAAAAGAGAGAAAACCTCTTTTAAACGCTCTTTCCGAGGGGCAGGTCAATATATTGATTGGCACACACGCTATTTTGGAAGATAATGTTGTGTTTAAAAATCTTGGACTTGCCGTAATTGATGAGCAACATCGCTTTGGCGTGGAGCAAAGAGCAAAGATGTGGAGCAAAAACACAACTCCGCCTCACGTTTTGGTAATGACTGCAACCCCTATTCCAAGAACGCTTGCAATGAGTGTTTATGGTGATTTGGAATGTTCGGTAATTGATGAACTGCCTAAGGGAAGAAAACCTATTCAAACAACGCATCTTTTCGACAGAGACATACTTACGCTTTTCAACTTTATGAGAAAGCAAATAGAATTAGGAAGACAAATCTATGTTGTATATCCTTTGATTAAGGAGAGCGAGAAAATGGATTTGAAAGACTTAATGGACGGATACGAAAGCATTGTTAGAGAATTTCCTTTGCCCAAATATCAAATCAGTATTGTGCATGGGCAAATGAAAGCCGAAGATAAGGACTATGAAATGCAAAGATTTAAAGATGGAATTACCAATATAAAGGTTGCAACAACGGTTATAGAAGTCGGAGTCGATGTTCCGAACGCAACGGTTATGGTAATAGAAAACGCAGAGAGGTTTGGGCTTGCTCAACTTCATCAATTAAGAGGTAGAGTCGGCAGAGGGCAAGAACAAAGTTATTGTATATTGAGAACAAAAGACGAATTATCGCAAGAAGGTTTGTTTAGAATCAACACAATGTGTGCAACAAACAACGGATTTGAAATTGCACAAGCCGATTTGCAACTAAGAGGACCGGGAAACATTGCAGGCACTCAACAAAGTGGTGTTTTGGAATTGAAAATTGCCGACATTGTGCAAGATGAACTAATGATGAGTCAAGCAAAAGATGTTGCTGCTCAAATAATTTCACACGACCCTCTATTGAAAGCCGAAGAAAATAAACCGTTAAGAAACTACTTAGCAAGAAAACATAAAACGGCAGATTTTTCTCAAATATCTTAGCGTAGGAAACTATAATTCCTTATCTATTATATCAGAAATCTTATCTTTAAACAAGGTGTTATAGCCTTGATGCGAATAAACTACCCTACCTTTCTTGTCTATAATGAAAATTGTTGGGAAATAACGCACTAAATACATTTCTTCCACTGTGTATTTTGGTATTTGAGCAACGTTATAGGTTATGTTATGCTCTTTTACAAAGGATTGCATTTCCTCCTCTCCTATTTTACTATCCACAGGATTTAAAGCAACTATCTCAACTTTCTTTTCTTTGTATTGATTGCATAATTCCTGCAAATCATCAAGCATAGGAATACAAGGAGAACAATTATTATAAAAGAAAACCAAAGCAATTACCTTTCCTTTGTTTTGTGATAATTCAAATTCCTTTCCTTTTATATCTTTTATCTTAAAATCCAAAGCCTTAGTTCCGTAAGCAAATGTGCTATGATTTCTTTCTTGTTCTTCCCATTGTTGTTTTAAGGCTGAAAGGCTTTTATATTTCAAGGTAATTCCTGTACCCTTTTCACTAAATATAAATCTATTGTTGTGAAATGCAGTGTTTTCATCTATGCGAGTTATACATACAAAACAAGACTTAGTGAGTTTTGCAAGAGGAAGAAAGTCTTTTTTTCTTATGTAATGCACTTTTTCAAAAGAAATAGAGTCTAATTCAATGAACACTTCCCTTAGCTTAAAACATTCAAAGTCATTAATTAGCGTATCTTCTTCTTTATACATCAAGACATTGCCGTCCTCAATTGCTTTTAGGTCAAAAATAGGTTTATTAAAGACAAAATCAGGAATAAGATTAGTATCTATTTGAGAGAAAAAGATGTGATAATCTTCTTTTTCATATTGCTCGGCAATGTTTTGATAAATATCTACAAAAGTAAAGTGATTATTATCGCAAAAGACTTGTTGAATCAACTCATCGCCAAAATAGATTTGAGAATTAAACTTTGCAAAGATTTTATTTTTGTATTTATTCTTTTGAAAACTCACCTTATGAAAATAAAACAAAGTATCTTCTCTACCATTAAAAGAAATCTCCGCCTCATAATAAGCCGAACGAAGATTTTTCGCATATTCATTCACCCCAATGCAAATTTCCTTCACACCTTGTGCCGAAAGCAAAAAAGAAAACAACACTAAAAAAACAATTACAAAGCCTTTTTTCATAAAAATATAACGAAAAAGAAAAAGAAAAAATTATAAGCACTATCTATAATTCTATATTAGGCATTATAGTTTGAGCCCATTCAGGAAGTTTGTCTACATATATTTTTTCAACACTACCATTCACTAAACGAAATTGCAACTTTGCTTCTTCTCCGTCAATAGAGTTATCGTAAACATAAAGACGATCAACAACATTTGAAACTTTTATGCAATTATATATAGATTTTTTGTATCTCGATATTATCTTTGTAATCGGTACATCGTGGCCTCCTTTCATCACCCTATTGGCAATTCGAGCTGCATTTATTGTTGGATTTGTTGTTGCTATAAAAAAAACTCTAATAAAGAAACCTGCTTTTTTAGCTCGTAAGATAAAATCAACCTTATCATCGGCAGACATCACTGTTTCAAAGATAAGACTTTTATTCTCTAACAAACATTTCTCCCTCCACTTAGCACAATAATCAGCAGCCTTAATTACTGCTTCCTTAGAATTCCAATCGCCAAAAATTTCTTTTGCAACATTATCCGGATTGATATAAACAGAATCTTCAACCCATTCATGTTTAAGTAGTTTAGATGTTATAGATGTTTTACCAGAACCATTAGGTCCTGCTATCACTATTAACAAAGGGAGATGTTCTGCTTTATTCATAAATTTTAAAAACTTTATTCCTTAATCCAAGTTTTTCTTATTTCACTTGCCTCTTTTCGTAAAGATTCAAAAAAACTGCACAATACTTTTTCATTACTTTCATTTACTTCTTGCGCAACCTCTTTCATTAATTGACACAACATCTCATCAGAAGGTTCCTCTCCAGAACTGAATCTATAACTATTCATTTCACTCTCTGACATAGAATTCTATTTTTAATTGTTT
>JAGCLI010000145.1 GCA_017647065.1 Bacteroidales bacterium | reverse complement strand
TGGCTCGTGCGGTTATGAGTTTGCCTAAGGCTGTGTAGTCTTTTGATACTTCTTCTATGGCACTTACTATTTCTTTTTGGTTATAAAGGCTTTGTGAAGTGATGAAGGTGGTGTTGGGATAGATTTCTATTTCGGGTTTGGAGGTGGAGGTTACTATATCGAGGGTTTCTCCATCGACTCCTATTGAGGAAATAGCAAGTTTTAGGTTAGAAAAAGTGCGGAGACGACTCAACACATAGTTTAGTGTTTGAGTCTTCCCCGCATTCTTTTCCATTCCTACGAAGGAGATGCTTTTGTATTTTAGAACATCTTCTATAAAAGGCATTCCTCCAAGGATTTATTTAGTTCTTTTTTACTCTTTCGTGTCTTGCAAGGTGTGATGGTTCAAGTGAAAGTTTTTCTCCTTGTAATAAAGAAGCAACTCCATCATTCTTTATTTCTGTTCCTTTTAAGAAATCTACATCACATTCACCTGGTACGTAGTTTGTAGGTTCTGTGTATGTTGTTATCACTCCTTCAAAGTTTCTTAACACTACTCTGTTTGGAGATTGTGAAACAACGTATTGTGGCATTACTGGTGTTTTTCCACCACCGCCTGGTGCATCTACTACAAATGTTGGTACTGCGTAGCCTGATGTATGTCCACGTAAGTTTTCTATTATTTCTATTCCCTTAGAAACAGGTGTACGGAAGTGTTCCAAGCCCATTGAAAGGTCACATTGATAGATGTAGTATGGACGTACTCTCATTTTAACAAGTTCGTGAACAAGTTTTTTGAATACTCTTACATCATCGTTTACTCCTCTTAAAAGAACTGATTGGTTTCCTAATGGAATACCTGCATTTGCTAAGCGTTCGCATGCTGCTTTTGCCTCTGGTGTACATTCATTAGGGTGATTGAAGTGAGTGTTCAACCATATTGGGTGATACTTCTTCAACATATTTACCAAGTCGTCAGTTATTCTCATAGGACATACAACCGGTGTACGAGAGCCTATACGTATGATTTCTACGTGTGGGATTGCTCTTAGACGTTGAATGATTGATTCTAACATCTTGTCGTTCACCATAAGTGCATCTCCTCCTGAAAGTAATACGTCTCTTACTTGTGGAGTTTTTGCTATGTATTCTATACATTTGTCTATTCTATCTTGTGTTGATTCGCAGTCGTTTTGTCCTGCAAATCTTCTACGAGTACAGTGACGGCAATACATAGAGCACATATCTGTTATAAGGAACAAAACTCTATCTGGATAACGGTGAGTAAGTCCTGGTGCTGGTGAATCTTCGTCTTCATGAAGAGGGTCAAGTAAGTCTGCATCTGCTTGATGTAATTCTGCTCCTGTTGGAATTGCTTGACGGCGTACAGGGTCATTTGGATTGTTTACATCAATCAAACATAGATAATATGGAGTGATTGCCATACGTAGTGTCTTTAACGCATTAGCTACACCTTCCTCTTCTTCTTTGGTTAGAGAAATATATTTTTTTAAATCCTCTAATGTTTCTATACGATTTTTAACTTGCCATTTCCAATCGAACCATTGTTCGTCCGATACGTTTGGAAACAACTCTTTACGTCTATTTACTTGCATTTGCGTATAATTTTAAAATTATGCGTAAAGTTCTGTGAATATTTTTCTTAATGCTTCACATTCTCTTAATTCTTGAAGAGTGATTTCAGCGTGTCCTTTTGTATAGCCGTTTCCAACTATCATTGTTACGTCTGAACCAACTCCTTCTGCTCCTAATGCTGCTTTTGTGAATGAAGTTGCCATTGAGAAGAAATATACAACTCCTGTATTCTTTGTTACAAGAATAGATGTCATTTCTGTATCAGGAATATTTACGTTGTTGATACAAACATCTGCCATTTGTCCGTTTGTAAGTTCTTCTATTTTCTTCATTACAGGAACAGGTTGAGTAGCATCTGCTGAGAATACTTCATCGCAAAATCCTAAATTCATCATACGTTTTGTAGATTTTTCGCTGTGGCATATTCCGATTACTTTACCTGTTACACCTGCACGTTTCTTTGCTTCATAGCAACAAAGCATTCCTGATTTTCCACCAGCACCGATAATAACAACTGTATCACCTGGTTTAACAAGTTTTGCTGTTTGTGCAGGAGCACCAGCAACGTCAAGTGCAGAAAGTGCAAGATTTTCTGGAAGGTCAGCAGGTATTTTAGCGTAGATACCGCTTTCAAACAATATTGCTTTACCATCTATATCTACTTGGTCGATATCAGGACGAATATCTTTGATTTTGTCTATTCTTAATGGAGTAAGTGATAAAGAAACTAATGTTGCTATTTTATCACCAACTTTTAAATCAGTTTTTCCAACTAATGCATCACCTATTTTTTCAACAGTTCCAAGTAACATACCGCCTGAACCTGTTACAGGATTACGATGTTTTCCTTGTTTTTCAACAATTGACATCATTATTTTTGCTATCTCTTCTTTATCGCCTTTTGCTTGTTCTTCGATTTGAGTAAAAGAAGCAGAGTCAATGTTTAGAGTTTGTACATCAATAAGGATTTCATTATCATAGATTTCATCCATATTGTTATCTACTTTGTTTGCTGGTTGAGGCAATACTCCTTTTGGTTCAATTACACGGTGAGTTCCGTATCTACATCCTTTTTTCATATTAAACTAAATATTTGGATTGTTAATAAAATAATTAAATTCTTTAAGTTTGCAAATATACGTGTTTTTTTTCGTATTCGCTGAAATTTTTTCAAAGTAAAAAAATAAAAAAACAAAGAAAAAAGAAAAAAATAATTCTTTGATTTGGGAAATTAAAACAAAGAAAGGAGACTAAAATCTTAGCCTCCTTTCTCTTTTTATATATTTAATGCTGTTATTGTTGCATTGGGATTAGGTTTTCTGATATGATTAGTTCTGCTTCTGTTGCGGCTTGAACTTGTTCTACTGTGAATTCTGGGTGAATTTCTGTCAATACTATTCCTTTTGGTGTGATTTCCATTACGCCCATTTCAGTGATTATCATATTTACTTGACCTTTTGCTGTTAATGGCAATGTACATTTTTTAAGGATTTTTGGATTTCCTTTTGCTGTGTGTTCCATTGCAAGTATTACTCTTTTTGCTCCTACTAAAAGATCCATTGCTCCTCCCATTCCTGGTATTTTTTTGCCTGGTATCATCCAGTTTGCAAGGTCGCCGTTTTCATCTACTTGCATTGCTCCAAGGATTGATGCATCTACGTGGCCTCCTCTAATTAGAGCAAATGAAGTTGCTGAATCAAAGGTTGCTGCTCCGTCTATCATTGTGATGAAACCGCCTCCTGCATTGATTAGTTCTGGATTTTCTTCGCCTGGTTTTGCGTCTGAATCCATTCCTATCAATCCGTTTTCGCTTTGAAGTAATACTTTTACTCCTGGTTTTAAGTAATTAGGTATTAGGGTTGGTATTCCTATTCCTAAGTTTACTACGAATCCATCTTGAAGTTCCAAAGCTGCTCGCTTTGCTATGACTTCTCTTACTTGATTCTTGTCCATATTTTTGTTTTGTGTTTTTTCTTGGTTTGTTATTTTCCCATGCGTCTTGCTAATTCTTCTACTACGTATGAGGCTACGTCATCGGCGTAGGTGTTCATTCCAAAGCCTGCATCGTATCCAAGTTCTTTTGCAAGTTCGTGTGAGATTCTTGCTCCTCCACAACATAGAATTACTTTGTCTCTTAGGCCTTCTGCTTCTAACATTTCAACTAATTCTACAAGATTTTGGATATGTACGTCTTTTTGTGTAACGGTTTGTGATACTAAAAGGGCATCGGCTTTCAATTCTATGGCTTTTGCTATGAATTCTTCGTTTGATACTTGTGCTCCCATGTTTAGAGCTTCTATCATTTCGTAGCGTTCCAATCCGTAGTGTCCTGCATAGCCTTTCATATTCATAATAGCATCGATTCCTACGGTGTGGGCGTCTGTTCCTGTTGATGCTCCTACTACTACGATTTTTCTTCCGATTCTTTCTTTGATAAATTCGTCTGTTTCGTGCATATCCATTACGTTAGATTCTACTTTTGGTACGTGAATTGTAGAGTAATCTAGTGTATGCACTGTACTTCCGTAGCAATTAAAGAATGTGAAGCCTTCTGTTAATTCTTTGTAATATACAACTTGTGGGTTTTCAAATCCCATCTTCTTCATAAGTTGTTTTGCTGCTTCTATTGCTTCGTCTCCACAAGGAACAGGTAGTGTAAAACTTAATTGAGTTTTACCATCATTCATTGTGTCGCCGTATGGTTTTACTTTGGTTAAGTCAAGTTCTGTGTCGAAGTTCTTGGCTTCCATTGAATATAATCCGCCGCTCATTATTGTTGTCCTCCTTTTCCTTTCATTAAGTCAATAAATGGATTGTAGTAGTGTTCTCCTTTTTCAAATACTCC
>JAGCLI010000144.1 GCA_017647065.1 Bacteroidales bacterium | reverse complement strand
GCTATGTCTGCTACGTAAGGTGATACTTGATTTGCTATTTCTGAGAAACCTATGCTATTTGGAGCCCAAATTGTTTCTGCAGACTTTATTTCTGTTGATGGAGATGGTATATAACTGATTGCATTACTTTGTGCTGCTCCAAATACTGCTCCATCGTTTGTTGATGTAACTTCATAGTATTGTGTAGTTGTTAATCCCTTGTTACAAGCGTACCATTGCACTGATTGAACTAATTCATCTTGTTTGTAAATATAAACTCCTGCGTCTGTTGCAAGATAGATTTTTAATGAATCTTCTGGTGTTTGTGGGTTTGGATCAAATGCTATTGCATGTACTCCTGGTGCAACGTAAGCTCCACTATTTCTTTCAGCTAAAGAACTTGCTATTGTATTGTAATAGAAAATAGGATCGTTGTTTGCATCAAATCCAGATACAACTTCTCCACCTGCTGCATAGATCAATTCTTCGTCTCTGTCGTTAATAGCGATAGACATTCCTTCGTAAGCATTAAGGTAAAGTGAAGAAGATGTTGCTTTTTCCCAACCTTGCTCTGTTAATCTATAGATTGCTTCGTTTCTATAATAACCTTGTTCTGTGTATTTGTAATATACCATTAAAGCATAAAGCTTATCTGCATTGTTTATACAGAATGATAATTCTATGTCATTAATAACGTCGTCGTTAGCTAATCCAATGTCTTGTTTTGTTAATTCATTAGAAAAATCTGAGTTTGCATCATTTGCTATTGCTACTGCAGCATCGCCTGAATATACATAAGCAACGGCTATTTTCCCGTTAGAAGAAACTTTAATGTCTGTAACATTAACCATAGAGTTTCCAGCGATTGCTTTGCTTGACCAAGTACCGTTTTCATATACTTTTAAACCTGCATTCTTTGTTGCAACGAATAATTTTCCTCCAACAAATGCCATATCGTTAATATAACTCCATTCTCCCATTATGTCATATTTTTCAGGAGCTGTGCCTTGCATTTGAGTGAAAGTTATGTTGTTTGCAACGTATTGGTATTTTTCTTCATCAGATTGAAGGTTTGCTGCCCAATTCTTTTCAAAAGAGCTTGATTCATAAACACCGTTTCCAATTAATCCTGTTTTGAAATGTTTTTTACCAGCTTCTGATTCAGAATAAAAGCCTTCTCCTGTTCCAACATAAAGCTTTCCGTTTTCATCTTGTGCTATTGATGTTGCAACGTAAGAACGGTTTGCACCTTCTCCAAGAGGTATTTCTTGCCAATTGTTTCCGTCGTTTACGCTGACAAATAATCCGCCTGATGGTGAACACGCATAGATAACGTCATCGTTGAATTTATCAAACATTAAGGTACGTACACGTCCTGCTACATTGTTTGGACCTATTTGGTGCCAACCAGTGATAGTTGGTTCTGTACCTTCTTCTCCTTCTCCTTCTACAAATGGAGTAGCCTTAGCTGGAGCGAAAGCCCCAACAAGAAAGAACACTGCTAAACTTAAGAGTAACTTTCTGCTTTTCATAACTTACTTTTCTTTATTTCTAAATATTATTAAACTTTTCATCTTTTAAGTTGGCAAAAGTACAAAAAAATAATAATGCACCAAAATATTTTAGGTAAAAAATCAAAGAATAAAAAAAAATAAAACAAAGAGATAATTAATTATCATCAAGAGATAATCCATTATCACAAAGAAATAATTTTGCTAAAACAAAGAATTATTTTAATATTTCTTAACTTTGCAAGTTCAAGTTTATAATAAATGGAGAGGAAATAACGTTTCTACTCTCAAATAAGGTGATTTATACTATATAATTATGGATATAATAGAGTTAAATAAAAGAATTGAACAAGAAAGTGCTTTTGTTGATGCAATGAATTTTGAGATTTCAAAGGTTATTGTAGGGCAAAAGAATATGGTTGAAAGATTGATAATTGCGTTATTGGCAGATGGACATATCTTGCTTGAAGGTGTGCCAGGATTAGCAAAAACGCAAGCAATAACAGCTTTGGCTAAAACAATAAATGCAAAGTTTAGTAGAATACAATTTACACCAGATTTATTACCTGCTGATGTTACAGGGACGATGATTTATTCTCAAAGAGAAGAGGCTTTCACAGTAAAAAAAGGACCTGTGTTTTCAAACTTTGTTTTGGCAGATGAAATCAATAGAGCACCAGCAAAAGTTCAGTCAGCTTTGTTAGAGGCAATGCAAGAGCGTCAAGTAACGATAGGAGAAGAGACTTATAAATTAGAAGAGCCTTTTTTAGTACTTGCAACTCAAAATCCAATTGAACAAGAAGGTACATATCCTTTACCAGAGGCTCAAATGGATAGATTTATGATGAAAGTAGTTATAAATTATCCAAACAAAGAAGAAGAAAAGGAAATATTAAGAACACAAATAGCTGCAAAAAAAACATCAATAACTCCTATAATTTCTATTAAAGACATTCTTAGAGCAAGGGAAATAGTAAAAGAAGTCTATTTAGATGCTAAAATAGAAAATTATATTACAGATATAGTTTTCGCAACACGTTATCCAGAAGAATATGGTCTTGGAAAATTAAAATCTTTAATAAACTATGGAGCTTCTCCTCGTGCAACTATCAATTTAGCCTTAGCATCAAGAGCTTTAGCCTTTGTTAGAAGAAGAGGATATGTAATTCCAGAAGACGTAAGAAGTATATGCTTAGATGTAATGCGTCATAGAGTAGGTTTAACCTATGAGGCAGAAGCAGAAAATATTAAATCGGAAGATATAATTACAGAAATTATAAACAGAATAGATGTTCCGTAAAAAGATATGTCAACCGAAGAAATATTAAAAAGGGTTCACCGCATAGAAATCAGAGCAAGGCGTCTCTCTCAAGAAGTATTTGCAGGACAGTATCATAGTGCCTTCAAAGGAAAAGGTATGACTTTTAGTGAAGTGAGAGAGTATGCTTACGGAGATGAAATAAGAAACATAGATTGGAATGTTACAGCAAGAAATAATAAACCCTTTGTAAAGGTTTACGAAGAAGAAAGAGAATTAACCGTTATGTTATTGATAGATGTTAGTGGTTCAACGTTCTTTGGTAGCGAACAATCATTAAAATCTGAAATAATAACTGAAATAGCCGCTGTTTTATCATTTTCTGCTATACATAATAATGACAAAGTAGGTGTAATACTATTTTCAGATAAAGTAGAAAAATACATTCCCCCTAAAAAAGGAGTTTCTCACATACTAACAATTATTAGAGAGTTACTCTTATTTCGTAAAAGTGAAGGAGGAACAAACTTTTCTTTGCCATTAGTTTTTTTAAGTAATGTTATAAAAAAACGAGCGAGTTGTTTTATGATAACAGATTGCTTTGGAAAGTTTGATGATAGCTTACAAATAGCGGCAAAACGTCATGATTTAACAGCAATCTTTGTAAACGATAGACGAGAATTTGAAATGCCAAACGTAGGCTTAGTGCAATTTGAAGATGCAGAAACAAAACAATTGAAATGGATTGATACATCAGATAAAATTACAAGGGAAAATTTTGTGAAACAAAGATATAGTGTACAAAGTGAGAACTTGGCTAAATTTACTAAGTATGGCGTTGATAGTGTTCAAATAATGGCATCAGAGGATTACATAAAATCGTTAATAAAACTGTTTTCAAAAAGAGGGAAAGCGTAAAATGAAAATTAAAAATATAATAATTCTTATTTTATTGACTATTATTGGTTATGGTAGTTTGCAATCACAAACGGTAATAGGTGTATTGGATAAAAAAGCCTACAACATTGGCGATAGAATAGAGTTTACATTTAAAGTACCCTTTGACTCAAAATCACAAACCCTTATTCTAAACAAGAGTAATAGTGATAGTTTAGAATTACAAAACACAATAATAGATACAATTATAGAAAACAATAAGCAGTATTTAAGATACAAACAATACTATACAAGTTTCATAAGTGGAAAGAGGAATATAGGAGATGGAGTTTTTGTAAAAGTGGGAAATAGTGAAGATAAATATTTTGCAGTATTACCTACTGAAATAGAAATATTAGAATATCCAATAGATACCAATAAAATAGAAATTAAGGACATAAAACCAATACTTGAAGAGAAATTCTCCTTTAAAGAAATATTACCTATAATATATGTATTGTTGGCTATTATATTAATAGGAGTAGGAGTGTATTTCTTGATATGGTATATGAAAAAGCGAAAATTAAACATAGAAACCCCTGAAATTATAAAAGAAGAACCTCAAATACCACCTCATATCAAAGCTTTACAATCTTTAGAAGATTTATCGAAGAAAAAATTAAGCGAACAAAATCTTCAAAAACAATATTATACAGAGATGACAGAAATTATTTGGGTTTACTTGGAAGAAAGATTTAGAATATTTGCCTCAGAGATGACAAGTAGTGATATTCTCTCACAAGTAAAGTTGAATAACAGTATCTCGCAAAACAACTACTCACTCTTGGAAAAAATATTCACTACATCAGATTTGGTTAAGTTTGCAAAATATGAAACAAATCAAATGATTGATAAAAATACACTTTTAGATGCAAAAGAGTTTGTTATAAATACAAAAGAAGAAATAGAGTCAAATGAATCTGATAAATAACCTAAGTTTTCAATATCCTTATTTGCTATTGCTTTTATTGCTACTGCCTTTGATGTTTCTTTTTCAAAGATATTACGATAAAAGAAGGGCAACAACCATTGTTTATTCTGACGTTTCTCAATTCTCATTGGCAAGAAAAACTCTTAAATTAAGATTGAGGAAACTGCCAGATTATTTAAGAATGTTAGCAGTTGCACTTGTTGTAATAGCAATAGCAAGACCCCAATTAAGTTCCTCGACCGATGAAAAAAGCATTGAAGGAATAGATATCGTTTTAGCATTAGATGTTTCTACTTCCATGTTGGCAGAAGACTTTAAACCAAATAGATTAGAGTCTGCAAAAAATGTGGCTAAAGAATTTATTGAAAATAGGAAAAGCGATAACATAGGAATAGTTGTTTTCGCAGGCGAAGCCTATACAAAATGTCCTTCAACAATTGACCACAAAGTTTTATTAGATCTTCTATCCTCAACAGAAAGTGGGCAAATTGATGATGGAACAGCAATAGGAGATGGTTTAGCAACAGCGATAAATAGAGTTAAAGATACAAAAACAAAAAGCAAAGTTATAATCCTAATAACAGATGGAGTGAATAATATGGGTGCAATTGACCCAATAACTGCAGCAAGTATAGCAAAAGAATACAATATTAGGATCTATACTATTGGAATAGGTAAAAAAGGACACGCACCTTATCCATATTACACGCCATTTGGTAAACAATATCAAAATGTTGAAGTAAAAATAGATGAAGAGTTATTGAAAGAAGTAGCAATCACTACTGGCGGACAATATTTCCGTTCTACAAAAAACTCTTCCTTACAAGAAATATTCAAAGAAATTGACAAAATGGAAAAAACTAAAATAGACGTATCTCTTTACAAACACACAAAAGATGTAGGTGGTAATTTCCTTTTAGTCGCTTTGATTATTTTAGTTTTAGAAATGATTTTACGTAAAACTTATTTAAGAACCAATCCGTAAGACAATGATACGTTTAGATAATCCTCAATTTTTATATTTATGGATTTTGATTCCACTTTTTTATCTGCTACATTATTTTTATATTAAGGCGAAAAAAAAGAAACTAAAACAGTTCGCAGAGCAAAGAACTCAACAAATAATTATTCCAGACTTATCAATAGGAAAACAATACTTTAAATTTACACTTTGGAACCTTGCTTTATTTTTCTTAATATTAGCCTTAGCCAATCCACAACAAGGAACATCAATAGAAAAGAAAGAACGCACCGGAACAGACTTAATGGTGTGTTTAGATGTCTCTAATAGTATGTTAGCAGAAGATTTAAAACCAAATCGAATCAGTAGAGCAAAACAATCTCTCACACAATTAGTAAATCAATTAGAAGGAGATAGAATAGGAATTGTTGTTTTTGCGGGCACTTCTTTTGTTCACCTTCCAATAACCTCTGATTACACTGCTGCAAAGACCTTTATAGATGTTATAGACACAAAATTAATAGAAACACAAGGTACTTCAATAGCAGAAAGTTTAGAGAAAGCCTTCTCGGCCTTTGAAAATCAAGATGAAACAAAACGTTCAAGAAGTATTATTCTTATATCAGATGGAGAAGACAATGAAGAAGGAGCCTTAGATGCAACAAAAGAAATAGCAAAAGAGGGTGTTGTTGTAAATACTATTGGTTTAGGACAAACAGAAGGAACCCCTATTCCTATTTTTGATAAGTATGGCAGAAGTGAATACAAGAAAGACGGAAATGGAAATATAGTTCTTACCAAACTTAATGAAGCTTTGCTAAAGGAAATAGCAAAAGAAGGAAATGGAGTTTATATTCGTGCAAATAATACTTCAATAGGTTTAGACAATATATTGGCAAGAATAAATAAAATGGAGAAAAATGAGTATGAAGCAGTAGCCTACAAAAACTACGATAGCAAGTTCTATATTTTTGCACTCATTTCATTATTCTTTTTAGTATTAGAATGGATTATTTTTGAAAGAAGAAATAAGTATATAAACAGAAAATTATTTTTTGGAAATGAATAAGAATATAATGTTAATATTTTGTCTTCTTGTATTTTTTTCTTCATGTGATAAAGAGAAAAATAAATTAAGAGACGGCAATGATTTCTATCAAGAAAAAGACTACGCAAAAGCCGAAGAGCAATACCGTAAGTCATTAGTTGCAGATAGCAATTATTTGAAGGCACAATACAATTTAGCAAACGCAAGTTACAAACAACAAAATCAGGAAAAACTCCAAACAGCTTTAAAATATTACGAAGGATATTTAAAAGGTAATTCTTTTGATGATACACTTAACAACGCAAATGCTACATATAATAGGGGGAATGTTAATTTCCAAATGTTTAATACAGACACTACTTCTGAGGCTGGCTCAAATACACAATTTTTACAAAAAGCCCTTGAAGATTATAAGCAAACCCTTAGATTAAACCCTAATGATAGTGCAGCAAAATATAATTTAGCACTAACTCAATTTTTATTAAATAAATATCAAAACCAACAACAAAATAATCAAAACCAGCAACAGCAACAACAAGAGCAAGAGCAGAAACAAAATCAGCAACAAAAAGAACAAGAACAAAAAAAAGAAGATAATCAAAACCAAAATCAACCTCCACAACCACAACGAATGAAAGATAAAAAAGACACAGAAAGAATGTTGGAGGCATTGAAAAATAATGAGAAAAATACATTAGAAAAAGTTAAGAAAAAAGAAGAACAACAAGTTCAAAAAAGATATATTGAAAAAGATTGGTAAAAAATGAAAAAATACATATTAGGATTTATTATAGCGTTCATTTGTTCACTTCCTTTATTTTCTCAGGAGGTTGAGTTTAAAGTTCAAACTCCAAAAGTAGTTGGAAAAGGAGAGAGGTTCAAAGTAAGTTTTGTTGTAAATGATGATAAACCAAAACATTTTATTGCCCCAACATTTCAAGACGTTAATATACTAAGTGGACCAAATGTATTGAGAAGTTCTTCTGTTAGTATTATCAACGGAAAACGCGAAAGCAATACTACAACCACTTACACTTATTTTTTGCAAAGTCTAAATACAGGAACAATTACTATACCTCCTGCAAAAGTAACTGTAAAGGACAGAACCTATTACACAAAAGCAGTGAATATTAAGGTGGAAAATAATCCAAGTATGCAAACAAGGGCAAAAAATGACCCTAATTACGATCCTTATAAAAACACTCCACAACCTAAAATTACACAAATAGATGAGAATGTAGTTTTCGTAAGAGCAATTCCTAACAAAACAAAAGTTTCTTTGGGAGAAGAAATCATAATCTCTTACAAAATATATACTCTTGTGCCTATTTCAGAATATCAAGTTGATAAATTTCCCTCTTCACAAGGCTTTTGGGTAGAAGAATTAGACAATCAAACAACTCCATCTCTTGAAAGAGAAATCATAAACGGTAAAGCATATCAAGTAGCCACTCTAAGACAAGTATTAGTCTATCCACAAAAAACGGGGAAACTAAAAATCGCACCAATGGGATTAGAAGTCCTTGCACACATTCAAACAGGTACGCAAAGAAGTCAAAGACAATCAACAGGTGATCCTTTTTTTGATGCATTTTTTAACGATCCTTTCTTTTCAAGAGTAACACCTGTTTTTGAAACTGTAAACAAAAAATTAAAAACTAACTCTTTGGAAATAGAGGTTGAACCATTACCTGTGACAAACAATGCTTTTTCAGGAGCAGTTGGACAATTTAGCATTGAATCTAAAATAGATACAACTCATTGCAAAACAAATGAAGCAATCACTCTTCAATACACAATAAAAGGACAAGGAAATTTAACCTTAATAGATGGTTTACAACTACAAATACCAAATGAATTTGAAGTATTTGATCCAAAAATATCGGACAATATAACAAAAACTTCCGCAGGACAAAGAGGCGAAAGAACATTTCAATATGTAATTATTCCAAGAGTAGAGGGAAATTTCAAAATACCTTCATTAGAGTTTACATGCTATAATACCGAAACAAACAATTATGAAACTCTAACAACCGAGGAGTATTCTTTGACAATAACTAAGGGAAATAATAGCAATGAATTAGTAGATCAGCTCACAGAAAGAGAGAAATATAAAAATATGGATATAATCGATACTCCGCAAAAACATAGTTCGAATCATATTCTCTCAAAGCCATTCCATAGTTATTTGTTTTATGGGTTAATTGCACTGATAATTTTCTTGCTGATTTTGATGATAAAACTTACAAAAACACAAATAGAAAAAAATAAAGACGTTGTGGCAATTCGATTAAAGAAAGCCAATAAGGTCGCAATAAAACGATTAAAACAAGCCAAGATATATCTCGATACCAATCAAACAACAGAGTTTGAAACAGAAATAGGACAAGCTCTTTGGAACTATTTGTCAGATAAATTCAAGATTTCTCGATACGATTTGAATCTTGATAACATTAAATCTCAACTTCAAAAAAGTGAATTAAATGAAGAATTATCAAATAAAACTCTTTCCGTATTAGAAAAGTGTGAATATGTACGTTTTTCACAAAATAAAGGATCAGAGTTATACAATGAATTATTTTTACAAACAGAAGAACTAATTACAGAAATAGAAAATAATATGTTATTGATTAAGAAGCAAAAACGAAACACTCAAAAAACTTTTTTAATGACTGCTTTAATTTTTTTAATGACTACTTTATTTTCTCAAGCCTCTGATTTAAATCAAGCAAATAAAGCCTACCAACAACAAGACTATGAAAAAGCCCTTGAACTCTATAAACAAATAGAAACAAAAGAAGTTTCAGCAGAACTTTACAACAATATAGCCAATACATATTTCGTTTGAGTGATTATGTTAATAGTACTTTGTATTATGAAAAAGCCTTGAAACTATCACCTCATAACAAAATATATCAAACCAATAACAAAATATCAAAAACTCGTTTAATGGGAGATGTATATAAGATTCCAGATTTCTTTTTGATTAGTTGGTTAAAAAATATCTACTCTTTGTTTTCTCCAATGACATGGGCAATATTAACAATTGTTTTATTGCTTATTACCGCTCTATTGTTTTTTATCTATTATTTTAGTTTTGATAAAAAAGTATTTTATTTCTACATAATGCTATCGTGCTTGGTTTTAACAATAGCCTCATTCTCTTTCGGTATTGCAAGACAAAATGCAATACATTCCCAAGACAATGCGATAGTTATTAAACTTCCTACACAAAACGATAGCAAAACAAAACTCTTTAAAGGACAAAAGGTAGAAATTAAAGAAAGAAAATTAGAAAAGATAAGAGTCCAAACAGAAGATGGTAAAGAATATTGGATAGAAAAAGATATGGTGGCAATAATATAAACTTTTTATGAGAGAAGATTGCGTTGAACAAAAAGGAATTGTGATAAAAAAACAAGAAGATAAATTGGTGGTAAAAATAGAGCAAAAATCCACTTGTTCTTCATGTCATGCAAGGGGAGCATGCACAAGTTTAGACAAAAAAGACAAAGAAATAGAAATTAAAAGCAAAGACACTGCAAATTACAATATAGGAGATGAGGTTATAATCACTATTAGTACAAAATTAGGTATGAAAGCAGTCCTTATAGCTTTTGTTTTACCTTTGATTTTAATTGTTTTAGCCTTGTTTCTAAGTATAAAAATATTTTCTCTTTCACAATCCCTTTCTGCACTGATTTCACTATTAGTTTTATCCGCTTATTATTTTTTATTATACAAACAAAACCTTTTTCTTAGCAAACAATTCAATTTTACAATTAAAGAAAAAATAACAGAATAAAGTCAAAAGATATGAAAAAAGTCCTATTATCATTAGTTATAATTTTGTTTTCAGTAAATATCTCTTATTCGCAAACCACACAAGAGTATGTTCCATTTGGTTTAAATAGTGGAGAAATAGACATAAATAATGCAACACTTTCGTGGCGTAATAATTCCAATGCGGATTTTTGGCAATTGGTTTATCAAGCCGCACTTGCAGAAGAACAAACCCTTATAACGCTAACCGATACTATTGCTTACCTTAGTGAACTTAGTCCAAACACACGTTATATGTGGAAGGTGAGAATGATAGATGTTGATGGAGATACAAGTCTTTGGAGTCCAGAAGAATATTTCTATACTTTGAGCGATGATACTCTTTGTGCTCGTGTGTCAGATTTGTTTTTAGGAACAATAGACAATAACTTTGTGAATATTCAGTGGCAACCAGCAGAAGGAACTGATACTTGGCAAATAGTTTGTGGCGAAGTAGGAACATATCCTGATAATTACGATATCATTTAT
>JAGCLI010000143.1 GCA_017647065.1 Bacteroidales bacterium | reverse complement strand
TTTTTCTGTTCTTCTATATATTGACTATAAAATCACATTACTTGTTTTGCTTGTCTTCCCTCCTGTTGCTGGCATAGTATCTTTCTTTTCTCGTAAACTAAAACGTAGTTCCAAACACATGCAACAAAAATCCTCTCACCTAACCTCTATATTAGAAGAAACAATTTCCTCATTAAGAATAATCAAATCATTCAATGCAATTGAGGAAATGAACAATAGATTCAGAAGTTTCAACACATCTTACACACGACTACGCAACAAAATCAACAGAAGAGTAAACTTAGCCTCACCACAGAGCGAATTCTTTGGCAATTGCTTAGTAATAGGAATTCTTTTAGCAGGTGCTCGCAACGTAATCTGTTCCCCTGTTCTTATGAGTGCAGATATGTTTATAGTTTACCTTATAATATTTTCACTACTCATTAAACCAGCAAAAGACATCTCAACATCTTTCTACAACATCAAAAAAGCCGATGCAGCAAAGAATAGAATATGCGAAATAATCTATGCAAACAACACCATAATTGAACCAGAAAATCCTATTAACTTAGAACAAATCAATCATGGCATAACAATAAAAAACTTAAACTTTGCCTACGAAAAAACACCCGTACTTTCTTCGGTTAATCTCTTCTTAAAAAAAGGAGAAAACACAGCAATAGTTGGAGCATCGGGTTCAGGAAAAAGTACATTGATTGACCTAATCATGAAATTCTATAACACAGAAGAAAACACTATATTCTTTGACGATGTTCCTATTAACAAAATGATGTCAAGTCAAGTAAGAAAACACATAGCCATTGTTACACAAGAGACAATCCTTTTTAACGACTCTGTAAAAAACAACATATCATTTGGAGACAATAGTTTCAGTGATGAAGAAATAATTTCAGCAGCAAAAACTGCTAATGCACATGAATTTATCACCAAACTACCACAAGGATACGACACAATAATTGGCGATAGAGGCTCTACACTTTCAGGAGGTCAAAGACAAAGACTTGCAATTGCAAGAGCAATTCTAAGAAAATGCGAAATCCTAATCTTAGACGAAGCAACCTCTGCACTTGATACTATTTCCGAACACTATGTACAAGAATCAATTAACAATCTCTCAAAACAAAAAACAATTATCACCATAGCACATCGTCTATCCACCATAAAAAATTGTGATAAGATAATTGTAATGGACAAAGGCTTTGTAAAAGAAGTCGGAACTCATAATGAATTAATTGCAGAAAAAGGAATATATCACCAACTCTGCAAACTACAAGAATTAAACTAATAAATATTTTTTTTAATCAATGATATAAGAAAGCGTTTCGCTTGATTGTGTGGTGCAAAGTCTTACTCTATCTTCTCTTAGTCCACTTTTCAAAAGATATTCTTTGACTTGCGTAGCTTCCTCTTCTTTTCCCAAGAGTTGTATCCTTAATCGTGGATTTTCTTTCAAGTATTGAACAAATTCATCTAAGAATAGCCTATCATTTTCCAAAGGATAAACCTCTGAATTTTGTAACATTTTAATTTCTATCGAAAGGCTATCTAAATCTTTTGGCACTTGAATCGCTTTACAACAAAAAGCGTATGAA
>JAGCLI010000142.1 GCA_017647065.1 Bacteroidales bacterium | reverse complement strand
CAGAAACAAATACTTTATACTTATATTTTTCCTCTATGCTTTCAGTTAAGCGTGGATTCAAAGCATGGATTCCTTCAATTATAAGAATAGAATTTTCCTTCATTTGAATTTCTTGATGAGTTTCTTCTCTTTGTCCTGTAAGGAAATTAAACCTTGGCAAGCTCACTTTATTGCCTTTTATCAACTCTTTCATTTGATAAACAAAGTAATCCACATCCAAAGCCTCAAAACACTCAAAATCATAATTTCCATTCTCATCTTTTGGAGTAAATTCTCTATTTACAAAATAATCATCAAGTGAAATTTGAATAGGATTGTAACCCAAAACCGAAAGTTGTGTAGAAATTCTTCTGCAAGAGGTCGTCTTACCCGAAGAAGAAGGCCCTGCCAAAAGCACAAGCATTACCCTATCTTTTCTTTTATTTATTTCATCTGCAATTTGAGCATATTTCTTTTCATGCAAAGCCTCACTGACTTGAATCAATTCATTTTCTTTTTTTGCCACAACCACCTTATTCAAGTCCGAAACAAAAGGAGTATTCAAGACCTTCAACCAATTTTTATGCTCTTGAAACACTGAGAATAATTTATCGCTCACTTGACGTTTTTTTTCAGGCATTTGCAAAATTATTCCTTTGTTATAAGAATATAAATCAAAGACTTTTAAATAAGAAGTTGAAGGAACTAAATTAAAGAAAAAAGAGTTGATTGTACCATCAAGCACATCTACATTTGCATACAAACGTTTGCTACAAGAAAGCAAATCTGCCTTTTCTTCCATTCCCACTTTTCTAAACAATTCCACTGCCTTGTTTGTAGGAATCACATCTGTTTGAAACTTAATATCAGCCTCAACAATTTCTTTCATCTTACCAAGAAGATTTGGCAAGATTTTAGGCACATCAACCTCTGAATTTTCAAACTCAACATAATATCCGTCATTCATAGAGTGTTGAATAGCTATTTCATATTGAGGATACAATTCCTTTGTTGCTTTATAAAGGACAAACATCAAGCTCAAAGCATACATTCTCTTACCAAAAGAAGAATTATAGTCAAAAAACTCAACCTCTCTTGGCGTATAAATTTTGTAATCCATACTTTGCACTTTGTTATTAACCAAAGCGCCTAAAACATTTTCCTCATTTTCTAATTGCGAATACTTCAAAACCTCTTTCAAAACAGTACCACAAGGCACCAAAAAGCGTCTATCTGTATTTCTGCAAAACACTTCTATCATTCCTTCCATTATCTTTTCTTTTTATTACTTGAATACCTATCAATTCTCTAATAACCACACTTGCAATTGTACAACCAAACATTGCAGGCATATAAGATATTGTTCCAACGTTAGAGATTTTATTTTCGCTTCTTTGCTCCACAACACAATCCTTTGAAACCTCTTCGGGCGAAAACACTGCTATGATATTTTCATAAATCTTTAACTTATGCAACTTCTTTCTCATCATACGAGCCAAAGAACAATTGTAAGTTTTTGAAATATCGGCTATTTCTATCTTTTGAGTATCCATTTTTCCTCCGCTACCCATTGAGCTAACTATTGGAATATTGAAATAAACACT
>JAGCLI010000141.1 GCA_017647065.1 Bacteroidales bacterium | reverse complement strand
GAATTAGACGATTTCCCAAGAATGACCTACGCAGACGCAATGAAATATTACGGAAGCGATAAGCCTGATACAAGATTTGAGATGAGGTTTGTAGAATTGAATGATGTAGCACAAGGAAACGACTTCTCAGTCTTTGATTCTGCGGAATTAGTTGTAGGAATTTGTGCAGAGGGTTGTGCAAATTACACTCGTAAACAATTAGATGAATTAACCGATTTCGTAAAACGTCCACAAGTAGGGGCGAGCGGGTTGGTTTATATCAAGTATAACGAAGACGGAACATTCAAATCATCTGTAGATAAGTTCTTTAACGCAGAGCAATTACAAAAAATAGCAGATAAATTCTCAGCAAAACCAGGCGATTTAATGCTTGTTATGGCAGGAGCAAAGGAAAAAACTCAAACTGCTTTATGTGCTCTTCGTCTTGAATTAGGTTCTCGTCTTGGATTGAGAGATCCTTTCAATTATAAGCCGTTATGGGTTGTTGATTTCCCACTTTTAGAATGGGACGAAGAAACTCAACGTTTCTATGCAAAGCATCACCCTTTCACTTCCTTGAAATCAGAGGATTATTCAAAACTCTTCACATCTCCGGGCGAAGTAAGAGCAAACGCATACGACCTTGTAGTAAATGGAACTGAAATAGGAGGAGGTTCAATACGTATTTATGACCGTAATATGCAAAACGATATGTTTAAAGCATTAGGTTTCAGTGAAGAAGAAGCACAAGCTCAATTCGGATTCTTGCTTAACGCATTTGAATACGGAGCTCCACCTCACGGAGGTATAGCATTCGGATTTGATAGAATGTGTTCAATGTTCGCTGGCGTTGAGACAATTAGAGATTTCATTGCCTTCCCTAAAAACAACAAAGCAAGGGATATAATGATAGAAAGCCCTTCCGAAATTGCACCTTCGCAACTTGAAGAGTTAAGAATAGCTTTATTACCAAAGGAATAATCAAAATCGGATAACAATATTGAATACGGATTTCTTGAAAAAGGAATCCGTATTTTTGTTTTAAGACTTTTGAAACTTGGTTTCAGTAAATTAATTCTTGGTTTTACGAAATTAAAACTTGATTTCGTTGAATGGAAGCTTAAATAAAGAAAAATAATGTTGTGTATAATTATTTGCAAATTAGTGTTTTACCCCCCCCTATATGAAATTTGGAAAAATATTTTGCCAATTTGATTAAATTCCTTAAATTTGCACTATTGTAAAACTTTAATAACATAAAAACAATATCTTATGAAAAGAAATTTGAAATTGGCACTTGCAGCTGTTTGCTTGTGTTCGTTAAGTGCGTTTTCAGGATTGAAAGCACAAGAAGTTGTAACTGAAGAAGTATTTGTAGAAACAGATGAGTATGTCGATGAAGTGGTAGAGGAGAAATCAACAAGCGATTTCTTTGATGCGGAGGTGTATTATTCCTATCTTACCATGAATCCGAACAAAGCAATAGGTGATGCTTTAGGAGCAAATATGCCGGAACACGGAATAGGTGTTGGATTCAGATGGATGATAAATCCGACTAAGCATTTCTTGTTAGGCTATAATTTTGGTTATAGTTACGGACTTAGAACTTACACAGAACAGGAGCCGAATCCTAATATAATTCAATGCTCTAAAAGAACATTTACACACAATATGAATGTGGATTTGGTTCTTGGACCAAGGTTTTACTTTTCTAAGAATTTGAAAAACGGAATGGATATTTTCGGAGGATTCGGTTATGATTATGGAGAATTGCATCTAAGTCAAGCTGACCCGGGTTTTGCTATGGTTGCAAGCCAAAAAATCATTCAACATGCGTTTTATGTTCCTGTAGGGATTAGATTCTTCTTTGGAGATATGTCGATTGCTGCAACATATAGATGGAGAGCATTTGATATGGATATGACAGTTGAATCAATGCTTAGCCAACCGGTTAGTCGTATTCCTGCAAACGAGACATTGAATTTGTTCCCATTGGAAATTTCGATAGGATTGAAGTTCTAAGATAGTGGAAATAAGACATAATGATTTTGCCGTTTGTGATTCTGAATCGCAAACGGCAATTTTTTTCTTTCTTCCCTGTTTGCAATCGCTGATTTTTAGAATTCCTCTTACAGATGTGAAACTCAATATATTGTAATGTCATGTCGTTTGAGTCTTGCAAAAAAAGCTTTATTCTTTTCTTTTTCTGCTTAAATCAGTTTGTGTGAAGAAATCTTTAAGTCAAAGTTCTGTTTTTGCCTAAAACAAAATTCGCGATTTGTTTGTTGCTTACTGTGAAATGTTTCTGAATTTCACAGTCAAAAAAGTATTAACATATTAAATCGTAAGTTTATGAAGAAAAATTCTAAATTGACATTGATTTGTTTTTCAATGTGTTCGCTTTT
>JAGCLI010000140.1 GCA_017647065.1 Bacteroidales bacterium | reverse complement strand
CTGTATAATCCTCACGAAGCAATGTCTGATGTAGTGTTCTGATAAAGTTTTGTGTCAAAGGAACTTCTTTTACCTTAGCCTCTTCTGTCATCATTCGCAACCCCACATTGCTTGCTGTCATTTCTTGCACATCGCGCACGCTTGCCTCTCCAATCACCTTACCGAATAACAACAAGATTTCCGTTTGGCCATAAGTCAATGTATTGCCTTCTATATGGTTACTATTATAGTTGAAGTCAACAGTAAAGCGACGGCTAAGCCTATCCTTATCCTTCTCAGATAGTGGTTGCAACTCTTGCCATGCAGTCAAAGCCTTCTTAATATTAAGATATTTCATAGGGTACCTTATTTAGTATATCACACAGTGCAAATATACAAAATGTTTTTAATATGGTTGTATACTTACAACTTTTTACATTGTTTTTCGCAACAATTTCTGATCAAAAGATATAAAATGACGCTCTATGAGTAAAAATGAAACCCTAGATGATGCTCAATAGTAATATTATGAACAACAAAAGAAAAAGTCCTAAATCTCTCTTCTTTTGAGAAACAAAAAGAGTATGTTTTGACACTTCTCAAAAACTCCTAGTAAAAGGTAGACGGATGTAAAGAAACACATAACATCTGCAAATGAGAGGAACAAAGCTCATTGTAAAAGAGTGTAAAGCCGTTGCTATAACAGACCTCTTAAATTTGGCGATAAAGGCAGTTTAGTTTACTTCTATTCTATATATACATTGGACTAAACTAAACCACTAAATTTAATAGCTATCGCAGGTGCAATTTTAGTTCCAATTAAAGGCCTTTTTACCATGCAACGAAATGCAAATATGCTAAAAATTCTAAAAAAAGTGCGTTTTTGCAGATTTTATGGGTTTCTTTGCAAAAAAGCAGTCCCCTGTCTGTCTCCCGAATAAACTTTTGTCCTTCGGAAGGATTCTGTAATACACTGAATGCTAATAGATTAAATTTGGTATTTTACATTCTGTGTGGGCAAATAAAAACTCTGCATCGAAAAATAGGCCATCGATTTTTTTTCAATAGCCTATTTGTTTTGGATGAAATATAAAAAATAAGTATAAATGGATTTCTATTTTTTGCTGATTACTTTTTGTGGACAGGTGTAGGTTTCAAAGTCTATTTGATAGTTGCCTGCATAGTCAAATACAAAGCATCTTCCGTTTGAGGCGTAGTCTTTTGCGTCTGTGATGAAGATATTATTTTCATCGTGAGAGATTTTATAAGGGCTCATAATTGATTTACCTTCTGGCATATTTGTTATGAAATCTTGTGCTGTTGCGTTCAAGTCGTTTGTAGGTATTGTCTTGTATGTTGTTGTGTATGTGCTGTAATCAGTGTTTGTAAATATGATATTGTCGCCTGCTATATCGAAAGAGTTTATGCTCATAGTTACTCTTTCTTCTATTTCATCTGTTTGAGTATTTATCTTTATAAGTTCTTGTGGAACATCTCCATAGTTTCCTCTTATTTGTGCGTAGATGTATCCGTCTTTTGCTATCATATTTCCTGGGTTTATGCCAGCTTCTATGGTTTTTATCAGATTTAAAGTTTCCAAGTCGTAAACTTCTACTTTGTTATCATAGTTTGGATAGTCCAATCCTCCGTTGCAAGCAACGTATAGTTTGCCATTGCTAATTGCCATTTGCTCAGGATTTCTACCTTGTGTAGTTATAGTTTTATCTATCTTATTTGTTTGTAGATTTATTATGCAAATGTGTCCATCAAAGCAAGATACATATCCGTAAACTCCTTCTGTTACCATGTTTCTTGGTTGAGGATTTTCGCTTGTTGTAATAGGGATAAGTGCAAGTTTTTTGCAAGTGCGTTTGTTTACTGACATTACGCAGTTGCTACCTGTAACAACAATGTATAGATTACCCAAAGTCTCCGTCATATCATTTGCTGTTTCGCCAAGTCCAACGCCGTTTATGCTTTGGAATAGGTCGATAGTGTTGCTTTGTTTTACTATATCGTAGAAGTCAAGGCTTGCGTTGTTTCTTCCCATTGAGCCTTCACATAACACATAGTAACCTTTTCCTAATTGAGTAGGAGTGTTTGTTTCATCTTCTCCTGGTTTTGGTTCCTCGCATGCGCAAAAACTTGCTAATAAAGCGAATAATACGCTTAAATTAAATAGTTTTTTCATATTTTTTTATTTTTTAAAATTTATATTTTATGCTTAAATTATAGTTTCTTCCACACATTGGGTAGCTTTTTATGATTTCATATTGAGCATTTGTTAGGTTGTTGCAAGATAGTTTTATTTCCCAATGTTTAAAGGTTTTGCTAAGGCTTAGGGAGTGTTCGCAATAAGGGGAAAGGGAATTTCTATCTGTGTTTTGATTCATTGTGTAGCGTTTTCCTACGGCCGAAAGTGTGTAGGCAAGGGAATAGTCTTTTAGACTTATTGTTGCAATTGCATTTGCACTATGACGTGGTGTGTATTGTATTTGATGTTGGTATGTATTGCTGTTTTTATCGCTATCTATGGCTTGTTGGTAGTTATATATTAGGTTAAGATTTATTTTCATATTTTCTCTCTTTATAAATCTTTCGTGTGTGTAGTTTAATTTAACTTCTAAGCCGTTTATGGTTACTTGTCCATAGTTTACCATACTCCAAATAAATAGGTTGTTTCTTGGTACGGCAACTATTTTATCTTTTACTTTGTTGTGATATAGGTCTATGCCTAAGTAAATATTGTGATAGTTTTCCTCTCCCCAATGTGTGAAGTAGGCTGTGTGTAGGTTATATTGCTTTGCTTTTTCGGGTTTTAGGTTAGGCTCTCCAACAAGGTTATAGTATAGGTCGTTGAAAGTAGGAATGCGGAAAATATCTTTGTAGAATAGACTGATTTCATAGTGAGAGTCTTTTAGTAATAGGCTAAGAAATGGACTAAAATGGTTTTGTGTTTCAAAGGCTTTGTGGTGTGTTGCCCAATCTTTCGTAAGGGTGTGAAGAAGGTTAAAGTCCAATCGGAT
>JAGCLI010000139.1 GCA_017647065.1 Bacteroidales bacterium | reverse complement strand
CCAAATATTTTTTATACTTTTTTTTACCTAATTCTCATAACTGCTTGATTATAAATGAAATTATTTTTTGAGAATTTTTCTTGTTCTATGACTATTTTCGTCCCATTTTTTTCTTAGTTTTAAAAAAATAATACTTAGTTTTAAAAAAATAATACTTGGTTTTAAAAAAATAATACTTAGTTTTAAAAAATTATTTCTTTGTTTTTTGTTAGTATTATGTTTTTTCGTATTTTTGCAAGTGCAAATGCCCGGGTGGTGGAATTGGTAGACACGCCACTTTGAGGGGGTGGTGTCAGTTTTGACGTGCAAGTTCAAGTCTTGTCCCGGGCACTTTCATTTTTTTTCAATGTTTTATGTTTTTCCCTATTTATAATAATGGTTTTGATGATAAGGTTGTTCGTTCAATAGTTAATATTATTGAAAACGATGGTGTTGTTATCATTCCTACTGATACATTTTATGCTTTTGCTTGTGATGTTAATTCGGTTAAGGGTGCAAGAAAGTTGGCTGATTTAAAGGGTAAGAAACTCGAAAAATCTGATTTCTCTATTATTTGCGAGGATATTAGTATGGCTTCTTCTTATACAAAACCTATTTCTAACGAATATTTTAGGCTTTTAAAAAATAATACTCCGGGTGCTTTTACTTTTGTTTTTGAGGCAAGTAATCTTGTGCCTAAGATTTTTCAAAATAAAAAGAAATGTATCGGTATTAGAATTCCTTATTGTGATTTTACTTTGGAGGTTGTAAAATGTTTGGGTAGACCTTTGCTTGTGAGTACTATTCCTATGGAGGATAGAGATTTTGAACAATATACCGACTCTGAATTGATAAGAGATGAATGGGAAAATAGAGTTGAGGCTATTGTTTGTGGAGGAGATTTGAGGTTTGAATCCTCTACCGTTGCTAAATGTGTTGAGGGAGAGATTGAAATTATTAGGGAAGGTTGCCAAGAGTTAGTTTTATGAAAAAAACACTTTGTCTTGTTATTTTTCTTTTAAGTTTCGTTATTGGTTTTTCTCAAAATCGGTTTTATGCTATTGATGTTGTTCAAGCAAAGATTGATTCTAATAATTATATGTCTGCTATTTCATATATTGAGAGTTTAGAGAAAATTGATATTGATACGGCTTGGAGTCTTTTTCCTCAAAAGGCATATTGTTATTATAAGGTTGGTTTACATAAGGAGGCGAAATCTTGTCTTGGAGTTGTGGAGGAGGAAGGGGTTGAAAGTAATTTGAGTGAGATTTTAACTTCTTATTATATGATTGAGCAAGTTGAGCAAAAGGAAAATGCAATGGAAAGAATTATTTCTTTGTTTGAAAATGAAGAAAAAGAGTTTTTCAATACCATTGCTACACTTAATAAAAAGGATTTAGGTAAATTGGCGAAGTTTGTAGAAGATTATATAGTGGGATTAGAGGATGAGGATGACAAGACTATTTATAATATGATTGCTGCTTATTTTTATTTTCAAGCAAAGGAGAATACTAATGCTTATAATAAGTTAGTGAATTTTATTGATAAAGAACCTACCGCCTTATCTTCTTTTTTAATGGGGATTATAAAGAGTGAGCAAAGTGAGTATTTATCTTCTATTTCTTATTTTTATCAAGCGGAAGATTTAGGAGAAAAATCAGCGGAATTATATGCAAGACGTGGTAAGGCAAAGGGTTTTGAAAAGGATTATTTTGGAGCAATTGAGGATTTTAATATTGCGTTAAGAAAGGATATAAAGGCGGAATATTATTTTTTAAGAGGTGTGTGTTTTAATTATGTTTTGCAATATGAGGATGCTTTGTTTGATTTGAATACTGCTATTGAGATGTGCGACACGGTGGCAGAGTATTACAATCAAAGAGGAATTGTTTATTCTAATATGGAAAAGTATCCTGATGCTCTTATTGATTTTCAAACTGCTATTAAAATGAATCCTAATGCCGAGTTTATTCACAATAACATTGGTTTGGCATACGAAAAAAATGGATTTAGAGATAAGGCAATGGAACTTTATAAAATTTCTATTAGAAAACACCCTTATCAAAGTGATTCTTATTATAATTTAGGACGTTTGTATTTTGAAAATAGGAAATACAAAACTGCTATAAAATATTTAAAAGAGGCGTATTTACTTAATCCAAACTTTGGAGATATTACGCATGTTTTAGGATTGTGTTATGTGCAAATTGAGGAAATAGAAACAGCCTGCAACTATTTTCAAATAGCAATAGATGCAGGCTGTAAAAACGCTCTTAATTCTCAAAAGGAATATTGTCCTGATGCAGTTAATCAAGAGTAATTTTTAGTGATTGTGCTCGTGATTACAATCCTCGCCGTGTTGGTGGTCGTGATTGTGGTCATGATTATGGTCATGTCCGTGATGATGTCCGCAACCTGATTCTAATCCTCTTGCTGTGTTTTTGCAACAATTAGGTAGTTTTGCTACTGCTCTTTCATTTGCTTGGAAGTTTGGTGTTTCAAATCCTGCTTTTGCTAATGCTTTTTCAATTTTCATTTGATTAGTTTTCTTTGTTTTGAAAGTAACTAATACTGATTTTGTAATAGGATTTAATTGAAAACTTTCAACTCCTTTTTCGTATGCTAAGGTTTTTTCTATCAAAGCATCGCTTTCACTACAACAATACTTTGGTAAAGAGATTTGAACTGTTTGTTCTTCTGCTACTGCTTGCTCTTGTGCATTTGCAACTGAGAAAGCAAAAACTGCCATAATGGCTACTAAAAAAAACTTCTTCATTTTTTAATTTATTTTTTTATTATTGAATATTCCAACGAATACCAGCGTAAATCAATCGTCCCATTACAGGTGCATAAACTACTGATGCATCAAATTGTTTTGAGAACATTTCATCTACTCCTATTACAGGGATTTCTTGTGTGTGGTTTGTAAGGTTTTCTACTCCTACATATACATCAAGATTTTTGAATTTTCTTGTGATTTGTCCCAACATATATATATATGGATCGGCATATCCTTGTTTCGCACCAACGTTTAGAGGAATTCTTTGTTTGCCATTGAATTGTGTTGTTAGGTCAAACATCCATTTATCATACTTTGTCTTATAAGAAAGCACTACTAATCCTTTCCATTTTGCCACGTATGGTTTTTCCTTCAACTCTCCGTGATAGGTTGTTTGTACATCGTTATATCTTCCTGCCAAAGTAATATTAAATCCTGTAAAAGGTTCTATATTAACATCTAATTGTGCGGCATTAGAATAACTTTTTCCATCAAGATTGTAAAAATGTACCTCATTAGCATTTTGGTCTAAGTCCATTACTACTTGATTTACAAAGTTAGTGTGATAATAATCCAAAGCAATTGACATTTCTCTATCATCGCCAAGAGGTAAAGAATAAGAAAGATTAACTCCTGCATTGTATGCCTCTTCCATATCTAAAACTTCTTTTATTATTATATCTCTTGAAGATGCTAAGATTCCAAAATTATCTGCTATTATATTTGAGGAACGGAATCCTTTACCTGCTGCTCCTCTAAATATCAAATCGTCTGTTATCTTCCAACGAAAATGAAGTCTTGGAGTAATTATATGTTTATTGTAATGAGAGTTGTAGTCGTAACGAACACCTGCTGTTGCGACAAAGATTTTGTCATATATAAAGTTAAATTGTCCAAAAACGCCTGGAACGATTTCTTCTTTTGCAAAGTTTGCTTTCAAATCCCCTTCTTGATTAAGTGAAAGGAAAGGATTTGCATTTAAATATGGTGTTGAGGAAAGATTTTCCTGCATATCGGTATAGCGAAAACTTGCTCCAAAGTCCACATTATGTCCTCCACGAACCATAGTGTTTACAAGAGCATTTGCATATACGTCTGTCTCTACTCCATCGTAAGAAGAAAGTCCATAAAAAGCATGTTGCTTGAAATAAGTCGCTGAAAGTTGTGTTCCGAATGAAGATGTATTTCCAATAGGTGCTCCATTCTTTGTAAAGAAATGTACTCTATCAACTGTTCCTCCTAATCCGTAGATAGAATCACTACCTTCCATATCTTTTGTGAATGTCATTTGTCCACCCAAACGATCTTCGTGGGTGTAGTTGATTAAGGTTTGAGAGCAAAGTCCATCATGAACTTCGTAATTCCAACGATTTGCTACGTTAATTTGTGTTTGAGCAGGATAATCTCTAAATCCATCTCCTTTTCCGTTATTTCCTAAATGGTCAAATGATTTAAAACCATTGTAAGTTCCATAAACGAACAAACCTGTTGCTAAATTGTCATTTATAATTCTATTTGCTTTTACGTTAAACTCTGTTTTTAGTTCATTATTCATATAAGCGTTAAAAGAAAACAAATCAGCCTTGTGAGGTTTGTCGTATTCCAAATCTATAATTCCTGTAATTGTTTCATAACCATGCTTAACGGTTGCAACGCCTTTACTAACGGAAATACTTTCCATCCAATTACCAGGAACGTATGAAAGTCCAAAAGGAGCAGAAAGTCCTCTAAGGAAAGGCATATTTTCTAAAAGAATTTGAGAATAAACACCTGTTAGACCCAATAATTGAATTTGTTTACTACCTGAAACAGCATCAGAATATCCTACATCAACCGATGCAGAGTTTTCAAAACTTTCTCCAAGGTTACAACACGCCAAATGTTTTAATCCTTCTCCCGAAATAATTTCTTTGTTTTCTAATGAAGTCTTTGAAAGAAATGTACTTTTCATTCTTTCTTTCACCTCAAAGGTTGAAAGAGTTGTACCTGTTTGTTTAAGATAAACTTTGAGATTTGTTTGATTTTTAATTTCAATGGTATCATTAGCATAACCTGTGAAAGAAAATATCAATTTGGTTTGATTAGATTTCTTTTTTTCTATTGAGAAATTACCATCAATATCAGAGATTGTTCCTCCACCTCCTTGCAACCAATAAATATTTGCTGAGGGTAGAGTTTCTTTTGATTTGCTATCGTAAACCACTCCTGTGATTTTTTGCGACAAAGCACCAAACGATATACTTAATAATGCTACTAAAAATAAATACTTCTTCATAAAATAATCCTTTTTCTTTTTATAGACACCTATTTTTTTCTAACCTTACACTAATAGAGTCGTTTTTCTTTGTTAAAGTTATAATTATTTACATCTATTTCGTTCTTTTTCTTAGAATTACGAGGAATTAAGTTTTCAACTTTTCTCCATTTTCCCCTCTCAAACTTCAATCCCACGACTTTTCCCGAAGGAACGCTTAGATTTTTAACCATTCCCAAACCATCATGCATTGGTTCTAATTCATCATATAATATCATTTGAGTTTTTTCCACCTTTTGCTCTTCGGTTTCAAATGGTTTATTCTTTTTCAATCCTTTTTGCTTTGCCTTTTTCACTCCTCCTTCGGTGTGATATTGATTATCCCATTTCAAATTAAAAGAAGCGGTTGGTGCATACTCAAATATCATACGTTTTAATTGTTTTTCTTTATGAAAAATAGATGCACCAAAACTTGGTCGTCCTGAATTACGTTTAAAGGTTATTGGTTCTATGATTTTTCTCTTTGAATAAATATCCTTTCCGTCCCAACCAAGAAGAGTATAATAGGTAATATTTTCGTTTTTTGTTGTAATCAAATCAAAATACACCGCTCCAAACCAAGATGTGTCAGAAAGTTTTGCTTCCTCTGGAGAAAAAACATCTTCACTCCTATCATATAGACGATATATCTCATATTCCTCTGTGTTTTCGTTTCGTGATTGAATCATTCCGAAATTATCATAATTCCCTTCATTAGAAAAAATCGCCCAAGTAAATATCTTAAATCTTTTGTCCGAAGATGTAAGAATACTTATCTTATCTAAACTTTTAAAAGGGTAATCAAAACTATTTTGATACTCCAATACATTGTCTAAAATGTTAATAAACTTTTCATTAGCATTAAATCTTTCATTATCATCTCTTGAAAAGAACATAACATTCATTAAAGAAGATAACTCTTGTTCAGCATTTTGAAGCATTATATCTTGCGAATGAGATATGCTTACAAAAAGCGAAAGGCATAAAAATAATAAAGTCTTTTTCATAGTGCAAATTTAAGAAATTATTTAATAAGTATCGACATCTACTATTACTCTTACTTGTTTATATTCTCTTTTACTCAAAATTTCTTCATTAAGTTGCATTATCATTTTTTTCGCTTGTGTATAGGAAATAGTTTTTTCTAATTTTAAGATAAATTGTTTTTGATACATTCCCTTAACTCTATAAATAGGAGGATACTCAGGTCCTAAGATTCTTTGAGCAAATATCTTTCTTATTTCATTTGAATACTCTTGACACAAGGAATCTAAAACATCCTTATCTTTTGATTGAAATAATATCTTAGTTAAGTAAACAAACGGAGGATAAGAGAAAAGTTTTCTTTCAACTATTTGATTTTTATACATTGAAGCGTAATCATAATTCAACACTTCTTTGAATATTTGATGATTTGGATTAAACGACTGAATAACTACCGCTCCTTTTTCTTTTAATCGCCCTGCTCTTCCTGCAACTTGTGTAAGCAAATCAAAACATCTTTCGTATGCTCTAAAATCAGGATAATACAAAAGAGAATCTGCATCTATCACTCCTACCAATCCCACATTAGAAAAGTCTAATCCTTTTGTAATTATTTGCGTTCCACAAAGTATATCTATATTTCCTTTCTCAAAATCTTGAATAATCTCTAAATAATCATTCTTTTTGCGAGTTGTATCTAAATCCATACGTTTCACCCTTGCATTAGGGAAAAATCTAAGAATTTCTTCCTCAATCTTTTCACTACCATTACCCGATTGAACAAGAGAATGACTATGACACTCAGGACATTCACTATACAAAGGCAAGTTTAATCCACAATAATGACAATTAAGACTATTCAAATGCTTATGATAAGTTAAAGAAACGTCACAATTAGGACACTTTGCTACCCAACCACAAACCTCACATCTAATATTAGAGGCATAACCTCTTTGATTCTTAAAAATAATTACTTGTTTATGATTATTGAGAGTTTGAACAATTCTATCATATAGCAAAGATGAAAAAATAGAATAATTCCTTTTATTGATATAATCCTCTTTCATATTTGCTATTTCAATTCTCGGCATAGGAGTATTCAAATAACGCTCATTTAAAGAAACGTATCCGTATTTTTCTATTTGAGTATTGAAGTAGGTTTCCAATGAAGGTGTTGCCGAACCTAAAAGAACTTTTGATTTATGAAGAGTTGCAAGATATATTGCTGCATCTCTTGCATTGTAACGTGGTGCAGGTTCTCTTTGTTTATAACCCGTATCGTGTTCCTCGTCTACAATAATTAACCCTAAGTCCGAAAAAGGCAAAAAAAGCGATGCTCTTGAACCAATTATTAT
>JAGCLI010000138.1 GCA_017647065.1 Bacteroidales bacterium | reverse complement strand
GGTCGGAGATAAGGGACAGATAGTTATCCCAAAAGAAGCAAGAAAGGTTTATAACATTAAACCAGGTGATGCTCTCCTACTTCTTGGAGACAAAAATGGAATGGCATTGGTGAAAACCGAGATATTCCAAAGTGCTATTGATGATATTATGGAAGGAGGTGCAAAATGAGAAAGTATTGGTTAGACAATCTTCGGTGGGTTATAGTGCTTTTGGTTTTATTTTATCACGTTATATACTTCTATAATAATAAAGGAGTATTCGGAGGCATTGGTGGATTTGGCGGAAATCAATATCAAGACATCGTAATGTATGTTTTGTATCCCTGGTTTATGATGTTGATGTTTTTAATTGCAGGAATAAGTTCGCGATATAGTTTAGAAAAGATTTCTTCTAAACAATTCCTTTCTTCAAGAACAAGAAAACTACTTGTGCCTGCAACATTAGGACTATTTATTCTTCATTGGATTACGGGATTTTTCAACTCGCAAGGAGCTTCTTTGGCTAATGGAAGTCCTGTTTTTTCAGACGAAATGCCTGTGTTTATAAAATATTTCATTTGGACTTTAAGCGGAACGGGACCTCTTTGGTTTATTCAAGATTTATGGTTGTTTTCAATCATTCTTCTTTTGATTCGTAAATTTGATAAAAAGGATAAACTATGGCAAGCTTGCGAAAAAATAGGAATTATCCCTATAATACTCTTAGGACTTTTGCTTTACGTGGGCTCATTCACCCTTATTTCAAATCCAAGAGCAGAATCTTTTGACGGACTTTTAAATCTATATAAGCCTTTGAATTATTTAATTCCTTTCTTAATGGGTTATTTCGTTTTCTCTCACAATAAGGTGCAAGAGATTTTAGGAAAGTACTCTCCTATTCTTATTTCTATTGCTATTATTTGTGGAACGATTCTTACAATAACAACTTTCGGACAAGACAACACTTCTCCGCAATATCTTCAAAGTCCTCTTAATATTATTTACACTTGGTTTATGATGTTGGGACTTTTAGGAATATTTCAACGTTTCTTCAACAAAACAAATCCTTTCGCAACCTATATGACTAA
Source organism: Bacteroidales bacterium (assembly GCA_017647065.1). Classification (GTDB taxonomy): domain Bacteria; phylum Bacteroidota; class Bacteroidia; order Bacteroidales; family P3; genus Onthomorpha. Next base: position 1,515 of record JAGCLI010000138.1, on the reverse strand, counting down.
ATCAAGCTATGGATTATACATTGTTCATTATCTAGTAATTGCTTCCTTTGGATATATATTGAAAGTTTACACTTCTTTACCTATTTTTGCTATTTATGCGACACTGACACTTGCAGTCTTTGTTTTATCACCATTGATTTACGAAATCTTACGCCGTATTCCATTTATAAGATATTGTGTTTTTGGCATAAAGAAATAAAAAAAGGGAAGTTAAAAAACTTCCCTTTAAATTTTATATGATTTATGAATTAGCAAACTCCTAATTCTATCATTGAATCAGCAACTTTTATGAAGCCAGCGATGTTAGCTCCTTTAACATAGTTGATGTATCCGTCTTTTTCTGTACCATATTTTACGCAGTTGTCGTGGATTGAATCCATCATGAAGTGTAATCTTTCGTCAACTTCTGCACCTGTCCAACCAATGTGACCAGCGTTTTGGCTCATTTCTAATCCTGATACTCCAACTCCACCAGCATTTGCAGCTTTACCAGGAGCGAAGATAACTTTTGCTTTTTGTAATTCGTGGATAGCGTCAGCTGTACAACCCATGTTAGATACTTCACAAACTAATGTAACTCCATTAGCGATTAATTGTTTTGCATCTTCTCCGTTTAATTCGTTTTGGATAGCACAAGGCATTGCGATATCAACTTTTGCTTCCCAAGGTTTTTTACCAGCGATGAATGTAGCTGAAGGGAATTTATCTGCGAATGGTTTAACAACTCCATTGTTAGATGATCTAAGTTCTAACATGTAAGCTATCTTTTCATCATTCATTCCTTCTTCATCTAAGATATATCCATCAGGACCTGAGATACAAACAACTTTTGCTCCTAATTCAGTAGCTTTTTTAGCAGCTCCCCATGCAACGTTACCGAATCCTGAAATAGCAACTCTTTTACCTGCTAATTCTAATCCGTGTTTTTGTAACATGTTGTTTACGAAATAAACTCCACCAAATCCTGTTGCTTCTGGACGAAGGATAGATCCTCCCCAACCAGCTCCTTTTCCTGTTAACACTCCTGTGTTTTCACGAGCTAATTTTTTGTACATTCCATATAAGAATCCTATTTCTCTTCCACCTACTCCTATATCTCCAGCAGGAACGTCAGTGTCTGGTCCTATGTATTTGTACAATTCAGTCATGAATGCTTGACAGAATCTCATTATTTCGTTATCTGATTTTCCCATTGGATCGAAATCAGAACCTCCTTTACCACCACCCATAGGTAATGTAGTTAAAGAGTTTTTGAATGTTTGTTCAAATCCTAAGAATTTCAAAGTATCTAATGTTACAGCTGGGTGGAAACGTAATCCTCCTTTGTAAGGTCCAATTGCGTTGTTGAATTGTACTCTGAATCCTCTGTTTACGTGGATTTCTCCTTTATCATCTACCCATTCTACTTTGAATTGGAATATTCTATCAGGTTCTACCATTCTTTCGATAATCTTGTAGTTATCGTCTTTTGGGTGTTCAGCAACATATTCTTCGATTGTTTCCAATACTTCTGTT
>JAGCLI010000137.1 GCA_017647065.1 Bacteroidales bacterium | reverse complement strand
GGAAGATATGGTGGAAACAAGCAATCCTAAGGATAAAGAAAGTACAAGATAGATTAGTGAAATGAAAATAATGCTAAATAAACTACCACTTAAAGGAACATCAAGTAAAAATCTTGAAACCAATAGAATAGTTGTAAGGTTTATGCAAGAGATTACAAAGTATGGAATCATTTTTGCAAGAATGATTTTAATAGGTCTTACAGGTGAAACAAGTAATACTTCCATTGTACCGCTTTCTTTTTCTCTTACAATTGCAACAGAGGTCATCATCGCACAAATCAAAATAAATATCAATCCCATAATGCCGGGTACGAAATTGTAAGCCGATTTCATTTGAGGGTTGTAAAGTAAATGTAGATTGAAAAGCTCTTGCGAGGAGAGGCTTTCTTCACTCATCACGCTTTGTAAATAAATGCTTCCCGACATAGCGGTATTGGTGTTTGAGGCGTCAAAAAGAAATTGCATCTTTCCCTCATTGTCAAAAACAACTACCGCATCGGCCTTTGAGCTACGAAGCATTGTTTCTGCATCTTTTTGATTGACATAGCCCACAAAGGTAAAATAAGGATTAGCTGAAAGCTTTTCTATTTTCCCTCTAATATCCTCCGTTTTTGAACAGATACCGCAACGTTTAGGTTGTTTAGTTCGGTAGATATTGCAAATCCAAAAAGTATCATAAGGACAATAGGAATTAAAAGCACAATCATCATTGTCCTTTTATCGCGTAGGATATGTAAAGCTTCTTTTTTTACAAATGATAAAAAGTTTGTCTTCATTGTTTTATTCTCCTCTTTTTGCCTCTCTTGCAAGGCGTCTAAAAACCTCGTCCATAGATTCGGCATTGTAAAGTTTTTTCAAATTCGCTGGCGTATCCAATGCTCTTATTTGCCCATCTACCATAATGGAAACGCGAGAACAATATTCTGCCTCGTCCATATAGTGAGTTGTAACAAAGATTGTAGTTCCCTCGTTGGAGGCTTGATAAATCATTTCCCAAAATTGTCGTCTTGTTATCGGGTCCACGCCTCCTGTTGGCTCGTCAAGAAATACTATTTCGGGTTTATGTATTGTTGCAATGGAGAATGAAAGTTTTTGTTTCCAACCAAGTGGGAGTGAGGCTACAAGTGTGTTTCTTTCTTTCTCAAAATCAAGTTGCTTAAATATGTTTTCTGCTCTTTGTTTTGTCTCTTGCTTGCTTAGACCATAGATTCCCGCAAATAATCTTATGTTTTCCCAAACGGTAAGGTTGTTATAAAGCGAAAACTTTTGGCTCATATATCCTATGTTTCGCTTTATTTCTTCGCTTTGCTTTCTTATGTCAAATCCTGCAACCGTTCCACTTCCGTGTGTTGGGAAACTAAGCCCACAAAGCATTCTCATAGCCGTTGTTTTTCCTGCACCGTTTGCACCAAGAAAGCCAAATATTTCTCCCTTTCTTACATCAAAACTGATTTTATCAACTGCCGTAAAATCACCAAATACCTTGCTTATCTCTTTTACTGAAATCACAACCTCTTTCATCGCTTCATAAGTTTTATAAACATATCCTCAATACTCGGAGAGGCTTTTTTGATTTGTAGATTCTTTATTTTACTAAGCTCGTTTGCGAAATACTCTTTGTCAAAATCCTTTTCTACAACAAGATGATGGCTTTCTCCAAAAGGATAACATTCTTTTACGCCTTTGACTTTTCGCGACAAAGAAAGCAATTCAAACATATTATCTGCACTTATTGCATATAAGTCATCATTATAGCCATCTACTATGTTTTTAGGTGTATTTGTAGTTAAGATTTTCCCTTCATTGCAAAGTGCAATACGCTCACACCTTGATGCTTCGTCCATATAAGGCGTTGAAACAAGTATTGTAATTCCTTTTGCTTTAAGTCCCGCAAGCATATCCCAAAATTCACTTCTCGAAACCGCATCAACACCCGTTGTTGGCTCGTCAAGAAAAAGCACTTTTGGGTAATGAATAAGCGCGCAACAGAGTGCGAGTTTTTGTTTCATACCTCCCGATAGCTTTCCTGCACGGCGAGTTTTGAAAGGTTCGATTTGCTTGTAAATAGGTTCAATAAGGCTATAAGAATCCTTGATTTTGGTATTGAAAAGTGCTGCAAAAAATTCAAGATTTTCCTCAACCGACAAATCTTGATAAAGAGAAAACCTACCAGGCATATAACCTACGCATTTCCTTATCTCTAAATAATCCCTCTTTACATCAAAACCATTAACGCTTGCTTTTCCATTATCGGGCGAAAGAAGGGTTGTAAGTATTCTAAAAAGAGTTGTCTTTCCCGCTCCGTCAGGTCCTATTAGCCCAAAGCATTCTCCCTCTTTTACCTCTAAGCAAACATCGTCCAAGGCTTTAACCTTGCCAAATTGTTTTGAAATGTTTTCAATCTCTATTGCATTCATCTTACAAAATTACTTCGCCCGAAAGTCCTAATTTTAAGCGTCCATCGTTCTTAACTGCAATTTTCACTCCGTAAACAAGGTTTGCTCTTGAATTTGCGGTTTGTATGCTTTTTGGAGTAAACTCCGATTGAGATGAAATCCAAGTTATTTTTCCCTCATATTCATATCGCTCTTCTCCTCCAAAGTCTGCAATTACTTTTACTTTGTTTCCTACTTTAATCTTTGATAGTTGCTCGCTTGTAAAATAAGCTCTTAGATAAATATTTTCAAGGTCAGCAACCTTTAAAAGTGGTTTGCCACTTACTGTCGTTTCTCCCTCTTGTGCATACTTTACAAGTATTGTTCCGTTGATTGGAGAGGTGATTTTTGATTTTGAAATCCTATCTTCTAATGAAGATATTTGTGCTTCAAGTGCAAGAGCATTTTCGTTGATTGAGGTTGTGTTTTTGTTAAGTGTTGAAAGGGTTGCAGAGAGTTGAGTTTCTAAAATTTTTATTTGAGCCT
>JAGCLI010000136.1 GCA_017647065.1 Bacteroidales bacterium | reverse complement strand
TATATTGGTAAAACCTGCGATGATGAAGTGGACTTTGTTGTAAGCGGCCAGAATAATAAGACATATTTCAGGTCACGTTGTTATTGTTCTACTTAACGATGCATATTAACCATTAAATAATAATTTTATGGATACAATCGTAGCGGGTATAGATTTTTCAAAATCTTCATTGACAGCGTTGAAAGTAAGTATTGACGTGGCAGCAAGAGCAAGTGCAGACTTGCATATTGTTTGGGTGGAAACAGTGGAAATGGATTATGATAAGGCTGAGGAAAAATTAAAGGAATATGTAGATAAAGCAAAGGAAAAATTAAATGATTCAGAGGTTTATTATCATATTTTACCAAAAGGAAAAGTTTATGCAACGCTTAATAAAGCCATAAAGGAGTTTGATGCAGATTTATTGGTGATTGGAACTCACGGAAATAGTGGTTATGATGAAAAATTTGCAGGAGCAAATACTTATAAAACAATTACAGAGGCTCATTGTCCTGTTTTAACAATTAGAGAGGACTTTCACACTGACAAAGATTTAGAGGTGTTGATTATGCCAATAGATTTTACAAAAGATACTCGTCAAAAAGTTCCTTGGACAATAGAGTTTGCTAAAATGTTCCCTAATTCGGTTATCTATGTGTTGGGAGTATATTCAAGCACAAGTAAGTCAATTAGAGAAATTGTAGATAAATATGTTGTAAGTGTAGAAAATCTATTGAAATCAAAAAATATGAGGTATAGAGTAGATTTTATAGAGGCAGAAAACACAACACTTTCTACAATAGAGTATGCAACAAAACACAATGCAGATTTAATTGTGATAATGAGTGAACAAGAAAAAACACTAAGTAATATATTTCTTGGACCATACGCTCAACAAATGATAAACAATTCACATATTCCTGTATTAACTTGTTCGGTACGCCAACTTTATAATGAATCAAGATAAAATAAAGATATGAAATCAAAATGTTTTTTATTCTCAGCCATTGTTTTTGTAGCATTTGCTTTTTGTTTTTCACTTAAAGGCAATGCTCAGGCAAAAGTTATAGCCGATGGACGTTTGCAAACAATATTGGAACGTCATATAGAATACAATGAAATGTCGAGAACTCTACAAGGATATAGAATAAAAGTAAACTCATTCACAGGAGCAAATGCCAAAGCCAAAGCATACGCTCTTAAAGATGAACTTGCAGTAGCTTATCCAAGTACAAGGGTGTATGTAACCTTTGATGAGCCAAATTTTGTTGTTAAATGCGGAGATTTTATAACACGTTTAGATGCTTACAATCTTTTTAAACTAATCAAACCTCAAATAAATACAGCAATAATTGTTAGAGATTGGATCAATAATCCTGTGATTTCAGAAGCAGATATTGAACAACAAGAATATTTTGAAGAAAATTTAGAAACCGATTTTTAAATAAAACAAACAAAAAACTGATATGGATATAAAAAACTACATTGAACAAAACAAAGATAGATTCTTAGAAGAATTATTCTCTTTGATTCGTATTCCATCGATTTCATCGATTGAAGCACATAAGCCAGATATGATTCGTTGTGCAGAGAGATGGAAAGAGTTAATAATGGAAGCAGGAGCAGATAAATGCGAAATAATGCCAACACAAGGAAATCCTGTTGTTTATGCAGAGAAAATAATCGATGCTTCAAAGCCTACAATTCTTATATATGGACACTATGATGTTATGCCGATAGACCCAGCAAACGAATGGCGTACAGATCCATTTGAACCAGTGGTTAAAGATGGATTTATTTGGGCAAGAGGAGCAGATGACGATAAAGGACAAGCGTTTATGCACGCAAAAGCATTTGAATACCTTGTGAGAACAAATCAATTGCCTTGCAACGTTAAATTTATGTTGGAAGGTGAAGAAGAAATAGGCTCAGTTAGTCTTTACGATTTCTGCAAAGAAAACAAAGAATTATTAAAAGCAGACGTAATATTAGTATCAGACACATCAATGATAGCAGCCGACACACCTTCTATCACAACAGGACTTAGAGGATTAGGCTATGTAGAGGTGAAAGTAACAGGACCAAATCGCGATCTTCACTCAGGACTTTATGGAGGAGCAGTTGCAAACCCTATCAACATACTTTGTCAAATGATAGCAAAACTTACTGATGAAAATAATCATATTACAGTACCAGGATTCTATGACAAAGTGTTGGTAGCCTCACAAGAAGAAAGAGACTTAATGGCACAAGCACCATTTAACGAAGAAGAATACAAAAAAGCCATAGATATAAAAGCCCTTCACGGCGAAAAAGGGTATAGCACAATAGAAAGAGTAGGTATTAGACCAAGCCTTGATTGTTGTGGAATATGGGGTGGATACACAGGAGAAGGAGCAAAAACAGTAATTCCTTCAACTGCACATGCAAAAATTTCGTTCCGTCTTGTACCAGACCAAGATTTTGAAGTCGTTACAGAACAATTTGCAGAATATTTCAAAACCCTTGCACCAGAATCAGTAAAAGTAGAAGTTACACCATTACATGGTGGATATGCATACGTGTCTCCAATAGATATGCCAGCGTATAAAGCAGCAGAAAAAGCATATCAAACAACATACGGCAAACGTCCAATTCCAACAAGAAGCGGTGGAAGTATTCCAATCATAGCAGGATTTGAAAAAATCTTAGGAATAAAATCAATACTTATGGGATTTGGCTTAGGAGCAGACGCAATTCACTCACCAAACGAAAATTATCCGTTAGAACAATTCTTTAAAGGAATAGAAACAATACCTTATTTCTATAAAGAATACGCAGAATTGATGAAATAAAAGAAAAAATCTAAGTGTTAGATATTGGACTTTACTTGTTGAGCATAGTAAAGTCCAATATTTTTTATATTTGCTTCGCCTCGTGAAGAGAGAATTGTAATTCTTATTTTTTCTACTTTACATTCGTTGAATCTTAGTAAGCGTTTGTAGCCTATTGTTGTGGCTTTGCAAAGGGTTTGCCACTTTCCGTTAAAGAATCCTTCTACAAGAAATTCTTCTACTCTTTGTCCTTTTGTTATGTCTTCTTGTAAGAGAAGGGTATTAATCGTTGCGTCTTTTTTTACGATAAATTCTTTGCTTTCGCCTTCTTTTGCCTTCCATAGTTTATTACCTTTTTTTAGGTAATTGGTTGAAAAGGTCTTTGCAAGGTAGCAAGAGAGTTCTTTTATGCGTTTTACATCGTTTTCGTGAAGCAGTCCTCTTGTGTCGGGAGGAATATTTAAAAGCAAGACTGAATTGCGTCCAACGGATTGAAAGTAAATGTCTACTAAGTTGGAGAGTGAGCGTACTTTGTCGTCTTCTTCAGGGTGATAGAACCAACCAGGACGAATTGAAACATCAACTTCGGAAGGATACCAATAGGCTTCTTTGGCTTTTTCTATTAAGGATCTACTTCCAAGGTCTTTTGACATTTCGTTTAGTCCGAGTTGAGTGTTGTTTTCTTTTTTATCGGGATATGAGCCTGGTGCAATAAGGGTTGCACTCCATTCTGTTTCTCGGCCAAGTCCACTTTCGTTACCTACCCATCGTACATCATCTCCCATTATTGCGGTTACGGCTTGTGGTTGTAGGGTGCGAATTGTTTGAAGAATTGATTTCCAATCGTATTGCTGTTTTCTACCGTTTTCTCCTTCGCCACAAGCTCCGTCAAACCATATTTCGTGAATTTCTCCATAGTTTGTTAGAAGTTCGGTTAGTTGTTGAATGTAGAGTTTGTTGTATGCAGGGGAATCTCCGTAGGTTTTTGCGTTTCTATCCCAAGGAGAAAGATATATTCCAAATTTAATGCCGTATTTTTCGCAAGCATCTCTTAATTCTCTTACTACATCGCCTTTGCCATTCTTCCAAGGAGAGTTTTTAACCGAATATTCGGTGCTTTGTGTTTGCCAAAGACAAAAGCCATCGTGGTGTTTTGCAGTAAGTATTGCCATTTTAAAGCCTGCATCTTTAAGGGCTTTTACCCATTGCTCACAATTGAGCTGTGTTGGGTTGAAAAGTTTTGGATCATCTTTCCCATCGCCCCACTCATTGCCTGTAAAGGTGTTGATTCCAAAGTGAAGAAATGCAGTAAGCTCCATTTGTTGCCACTCTAATTGAGGAGTGTTTGGAACAAGGTGTGAAATCATTTCTATTTTCTTTTCTTGACTTGCATCGCTTGGGAATACAAGGTGTTTTTCGTATGTGATGTCTTTTACTCTTACACAAGAGATAAAAAGACCAATAGAAACAAATAATAGAATATGTTTTTTCATAAATTTAATCTATAAATCGTTGCTTTTCAAAAGGAAATTCTTCTATCAATTCGCCTGAATAGTAGAAATCAAAACCTATTGTTCCAAAGGTGTAAATGTAGTCACCGACTTTTATGCTTGAACCTCCGCATTTTGGATTAGGACCTGGGTGGCTTTCTGAAAAACCAATATTGAATAGAGTGAAGAGAATTTCGGGACGTGAGGCTATGTCGTAACCTGCTCTTTGCCATTGCATTTTTGTTTGGTGTAAGATGCAGGCAGTGTATAGATAAGAATAGTAGTGATTTTTGTAATCAACCAAACGATTCATTCGTTCTTCTTGATGATTTTCTGTTGTGAAATCTAAGATGTTTTCGTATTTCTTTCCCATGTAAAAGGCTGAGGTGTCATCTTTTAGATGTTTTTCAACCTGCATTGCAGTGAAATCTTTTATTCCATTGACTCCGAAAGAGAATTGAGATTGTACAGACAATACTTTTACAGGTCCAAGATATTTTTTGTACATCTCTCTCTTGGAATTA
>JAGCLI010000135.1 GCA_017647065.1 Bacteroidales bacterium | reverse complement strand
TAACCCATAATGTAAGAGAATATAGCAAGGAAAATGTAAGCCAAAGCGGCTAATCCCATACCGATTGCAATCTTTCTTTGAGTAGAAACTGCTTTTCATTTTCTTGCTAACATATCAAAGAATCCCATAATAACAGGAGTCAATACGATAACGAAGAATGGATTGATTGCTTGTAAGAATTCTGGGGCTACCTTAGAAGTATCCATAAAGTCTCTTGCGAACAATGAGAATGATGCTCCATTTTGGTGGAATGAGAACCAGAAGAATATTGCAATTCCTAATACTGCGAATAAAGCATAAAGTCTTTGTTTGATTTCTTTTGCCATTGCTAGTTTTTCTTCTGCTGTATAACCAACAGATTCTGCTGCAACTTTTTTAGCAGGTGTAGGAAGTTTTTTCTTTGTGCAAAGGAATATTGTTAATGAAATCAACATTGCAAGAACTGATGCAATGAAAGAAAAGTGAACTCCTTGGTTGAATATTTCCAAGTATGCAGTTGGTTCAAATGCTGTACCTGCTTCAACAACTGCACTTGCAGATAATTCATTATAGTTTGCTAATTTATCTCCTGATAATGTACCATTTAATTGTTCGTGGCAAAGAGCAGGAAGTTTAGCGTTATAAATAAATCCATTAACTTTTAACCACCAAGATCTAATAAGTGGAGCTACGAAAGGAGCTATTAAACCTCCAACGTTAATGAATACATAGAAGATTTGGAATCCAGAGTCTCTTTTGTCTTTTGCAAGTTTAAGAGCTTCTTCTCCTTTTTTAGCTTCTTCTGCTTCAAAGTTATCATACAATTGTCCAACGATTGCTTGTAAGTTTCCTTTAAATAAACCATTACCGAAAGCAATCATTAACAATGCAAAGCAAGTTAATGGTAATAACCAAGCTTGATTTGCGTCTGTTGCTGTGATTGGAATTGCAAGCAAGATGTATCCTGTTGCCATTGTTACCAAACCAGCTTGAATAGTTCCTTTATAGTTTTGTGTTCTGTCAGCAATAATACCCCCAACTAAACTAAGGATATAAATTCCGCAATAGAAGCAAGAATAAATAATTGCTGCTGTTGCATCACTCAAACCAAATTTTGAGCAAAGGAACAACACTAAAACGGCATTCATAATATAGTAGCCAAAACGCTCTCCCATATTACTTAAGGCTGCCGAAATAAGGCCTTTTGGGTGTCCTTTAAACATCGCTTTTTTCTTTTTTTGTTATTAATTATTACTATTTTCTAAATTTTTAGTGTGCAAATATACGACTACTTATTGAATTTCCAAAAAGATTTTGCGGTTTTTAACGTATAAAAAACGTACCTTTGTAAAAAATTTCAGTAAAAAAATATGGAGAAAGAAAGAGTTATTCTTGGGATTGACCCTGGTACTAATGTTTTAGGCTATTCTATTATAGAACAAAGAGGAAAGCAAAGTCAATTGCTTAAAATGGACGTACTTGTGCTTGGAACAAAAGATGATTTAAGCACAAAAATGAAAAAACTTTTTGACCAAATTACTGAAATAATTGATATTTTCAAACCAGATATATTGGCTATTGAAGCCCCTTTCTTTGGAAAAAATGTGCAATCAATGTTAAAACTCGGTAGAGCACAAGGAATTTGTATTGCAGCAGCGTTTTCTCGTAGCATTCCTTTTGTTGAATATTCGCCTCGTAAGGTTAAGCAATCAATTACAGGCAATGGTGCCGCTTCAAAGGAGCAAGTGGCAAATATGTTACAGAGAATGTTTAATTTTGAGGCGATTCCTTCGCATCTTGACGCAACTGATGCTTTGGCTGTGGCAGTTTGTCATAGCTATCAAAAAGAAGAATTGAGCAGTGTCAAGACTACTGCAAAGAAATCTTCTACAAAGAAAACCTCTTGGGCGAGTTTCATAAGTCAAAACCCCGATAGAATAAAATAAAACAAAGAATTAGTAAATTTTTTCTTTGTTTTAAAAAATTATCTCTTTAAGATAATAAATTATCTCACAGAGATAATTTCCTACTCGGCTGAAAGCACTATAACAATTTCGCCTTTTACATTTTTTTCTGCAAAATGTTCAGCTACTTCTTTTAGAGTGCCTCTTGTGATTTCTTCAAATTTTTTGCTAATCTCTCTTGATACGCTCACAAGTCTTTCTTCGCCAAAGGTTTCGCAAAATTGCAATAAGGTCTTATAAAGACGGTGAGGCGATTCGTAAAAAATTATTGTACGAGTTTCAGTTTTTAGAAATTCTAAACGTGATTGACGTCCTTTTTTATGTGGAAGGAATCCTTCAAAGCAAAACTTTTCGCAAGGAAATCCTGAACTAACAAGTGCAGGCACAAAGGCTGTTGCTCCCGGAAGGCAACTTACTTCTATGTTATTGCGAACGCATTCTCTTACTAAAAGAAATCCTGGATCGGATATACCAGGTGTTCCTGCATCTGTTATCAATGCTATATCTTCTCCTGCTAATAATCTTTCTACTATGTAGTTTAGAGTTTGATGTTCATTGAAGAGATGATGAGATTGCAAAGGTGTTGTAATTTCATAATGATTTAGAAGCGGACGTGATGTTCTTGTATCTTCGCATAATATCAATTGAACACTTTTTAGAACTTTCACTGCTCTAAATGTCATATCTTCAAGATTACCTATTGGAGTTGGAACTAAATATAGCATATTGTTTCTTTAAAATATAAAAGAGGGCTTAGTGAAAAAGCCCTCTTAATGAAATAAATTATTCTGCGTTTTCCATTAACTCGTCAGTCATTTCTAACGTATGGTAAACTGCTTGTACATCATCGTCTTCTTCCAAAAGATTTATTAGTTTCATAACTTTTAATCCTTCTGCTAATGGAAGTTCTGTTGTTGTATTAGGGATTCTTTGCAATTCTGCACTTTCTGCTTCTATGCCTGCTTCTTCTAATCCTTTTTGCATTGCAGCGAAGTCTTCCATTTTTGTATATACTGTAAAGTATTCGTCTTCTCTTTCTATTTCATCTGCACCTGCTTCTATCAATGCCATTTCTAATTCGTCTGCATCTCTTTCTCCTATTGCTATTTGGAATACTCCTTTTCTTTGGAAGATAAAGCCTAATGAACCATTTGTTCCCATTGTACCTCCAAATTTATTGAAAACAGAACGAACTGCTGCTACTGAACGATTGTTGTTGTCTGTCAAACATTCAACAAAAACTGCTATTCCGTGAGGTGCGTAACATTCAAAGGTAAGTTCTTGCAAAGCTGCTGTGTTTTTATCACCTGCTTTATTGATTGCTCTTTGCAAAGTGTCTTTTGGCATATTTGCTCCTTTGGCATTTGCTACTGCTAAACGAAGTCTTGCATTTGAATCTGGATCTGGACCACCTTCTTTTACTGCTACTGTTATATCTTTTATTATCTTCGAGAATATTTTTGAACGTTTGCTATCTAACGCTCCTTTTTTTCTTTTAATAGTTGACCACTTATTATGTCCTGACATATCGTTTTATTTTTATTTTTTGTTTATATATTTCTAAATCCTATGATTTCTCTTACTTCTTTAAGGGTTTTGATTGCCGATTCTCTTGCTTTTTCGTTTCCTATTTTTGCAACTTTTGAAAGATATGCACTATCGGCTTCTACTTCTTTTATTCTTTCTCTTAATGGTGCTACGAAATTTTCCATATCTTCGGCTAATTGTTTTTTCAAATCGCCATATCTGATTGAGCAATCGGCATATTGTCTGTCAAACTCTTTGATTACGTCTTCTTTTGACACAAGTCGCATTAGAGAGAAAAGATTTTCTATCTCTGTTGTCTTTTCTGAGTTTGGTGTTTGTGGACCTGCATCAGTTTTTGCTCTCATTATTTTTTTCTTTAAGACGTTTGGCTCGTCTGTAAGAAAGATTGCATTACCTTCTCCTTCACTTTTGCCCATTTTTCCACTACCGTCCAATCCCGGAACTTTGATTAACTCTCCTGTAAAGTTGTATGCAACCGGTTCTGGAAAGTAATCTACTGAGTACATGCGGTTAAATCTTCCTGCAAAGGTACGTGTCATTTCTAAATGTTGCTCTTGGTCTTTTCCAACAGGCACATGAGTTGCTTTATGTAAGATTATATCTGCCGCCATAAGCGTTGGATAAGTCAAAAGTCCTGCATTAACATTTTGAGGGTTTTGTCTTACCTTATCTTTAAAAGAAGTTACTCTTTCCAATTCTCCTAAATAAGCATTCATATTTAGGAACATATATAATTCTGCTGTTTCTGGAACTTGGCTTTGAACATAAATTGTTGCTTTTTCAGGGTCTAATCCGCAAGCTATGTATTGTGCAAGTATTGTTCTTACCCTTTGATGTAAATCCTGTGGATTTGGGTGTGTAGTTAGTGAATGATAATCTGCTATAAAAAAGAAACAATTTTCTTTCTCTTGTAATTGAATAAAATTTCTTAATGCCCCAAAATAATTACCTAAGTGTAGGTTTCCTGTGGGACGCATTCCGCTTACTATTGTCTTCATAGTGTGCAAAAATACTAAAACTTAACGATAAAGAAAAAAGCGGAGCAACATTTTTCTCTGTTACTCCGCTTATGTTATTGAGAATTAAACTATTCAACTATTAGCTTTTGTGTTATAATTTTGCCCTCTGTAATTACTTTTACGTAATAAACTCCACTTGCAAAATCAGTTAAGTTCAATTCATAGCTTTGTGAAGGTTGAATATCTATTGTTTTTACGATTTGTCCTTTCATATTAACAATTGAAATCTTAGCCTCACTATTCAATCCTAAGAACTCTAAGGTTGCAGATTCTTTTGCTGGATTTGGATACAAACTAACTGAAAGCATATTGCTTAATTCATCTTGCAAAGATGCAAGAGTTGAGAATGTTTTTACTTCTCCTTCATATTCATTTTCTCCACAAACTACAAATGCTTTAAATTCATATTCTGTTGCAGAAGCAAGTTCTGTTACCTCTACTGCTATTTCTTCGTAGTTTTCTCCTACATAATTAGCAATAGTCCATTCTTCTTGGTTTGCTACTCTGTATTTGAATCCTACTGATGTGATAGTTTCACTTCCAGAGACTAATACAGCCTTTAATGTTGCAGAATTTGCTGTTATGTTTGTTGCATCTTCTGTTGTTAATTGAGGAAGTACAAGTGTGTTTTCAAATTCTAAGCTTGCCCATTCTGAATAATTATCTTCCCCACAAATAGCTCTTACATAAGCAGTGTGTGTTCCAAGAGCAACATTTGTGAATTGATAAGTTACAGTCTCAACAATTACTGATTCTGCTTCATCTAAACGAACTTCCCATTGAGTTTCACTTCCAGCAGCAACCCATGATAGATTAAATGTTGATTGATCTACTGATTCAACAGAAAGGTTAGCAGGTGCAACACAAGGAATTACTGGATTTATTTCTGTAATACTGAAATTATCTATAATAGCTCCTGGTTGAACTCCCATTGATTCGTCATTAACCCAAACAAATACTATTTTACTTGTTTGTTGTGGAGTTGGCATTTCAATGTTTATTGTTGCTGTTTGATTAGCTACATAATATCCTCCGTCTGCATTTGTCAATATTACGCCTTGTGAATAGTTTGCTCCAACGTTTGATGGAAGTGGATATTCTAATGAAGGTTCAAACGATGTATTTTCTGGAACTAAGAATACTTTCAAATAATCGTAAACTTCATTTCCTATTACTTCACCTCCTACTGTTAGGTCAAAACTTATTGCAATAGAATCTGATTCTCCGAATGAGAATACTTTTTCTGCAATTATCGCAGACATACCGTTTCCATAGTTTGTACTTACTCCATTATCGCCAGAAACAAATAATGCTCCTGATGTTAAAGAAGCTGGATTTGCAACAACCCATTTATTAGCACAAGTACCATTTTTCAATAACCAACCTGTTGCTTGACCTGCTTCAAAGTTAAAATCACAAGTATATGGTATTGGAGTTGGGTCTGGTGTAGTTGTAAATGAAACTCCTACTGACCAAGGAGAAACAGAAGTTTCGCTACAAATTGCTCTCAAATGAACAGTGTAATTCATTTCTGATTCAAGGTTATCAATAGTAACAGGGCTTTCAGCAACTTCTACCGGTGTTGCAGCTTCAATGCTTCCTCCTTGTGGTACTACGATATATTCATAACCTTCCATTGCTTCATTTTGAGGGAATGTTAATTGAACTGTATTGTTTGTAATATTACTTATAGAAAGGTTAATTGGAGATTCACAATCTGACCATTGATTTACAGCAATATTATCTATAAACACATAATTACTTCCGTTAGTTTGTGTACTTTCAACATAGAATGCAAATTTCACAAATCCAGAATATGCTACACCTTCTGCATTTTCCAATTTAAATTTAACTCTTGTTGGAGTTTGATTGAAATCTGCAAAATCATGAGTAGTATCAGCATCAGAATCTGTGTAGATAAGAGCATCTGAAGTTGTCCAAGTATTACCGTTATCAGTAGATACTAAAACTACAAATCTATCATCTGGAGCTGGAGCTGGAGCAACATCGTCCATTGTCTTACGAGCTAAAACATCTAAGCTTAATTCATAAACCCCTTCTGTTGGTATATTTATTGTTGGAGAAATCAACCAGAATTTAGCAGTAGTT
>JAGCLI010000134.1 GCA_017647065.1 Bacteroidales bacterium | reverse complement strand
GTTTATTTGCCGATTCCCATAAAGTTACTTCAATACTTTTTTCCTTAATTTGTTTTTTTGCCATAGTTATTTTCCGTACTATAAGTATATAAAATATATAGCGCAAAGTTAGAAATATTATGTAAATTACACAAGAAAAAAATCAAAGAAAAAAACAAAAAAATCAAAGAAAAAAAAGATTTTTTCTTTGAAAAAAATTCAAAAAACAAAGAAAAAAACTATGTATTAAATTATATTAAAAGGGTGTTCTATTCTTTTAGTCTTACTCTTATTCCCCACATTCCTGGAAAGGTTTCTTTTTCAAAGGATAAGGAACGTATAATTTCTACTCCAAGACAATTGAAGATATTGTCTAATCCTATGCCTATTTCATGGTAAGGGAGGTATTGTCCTGTGAGAGATTTGTGATAGATAAAGAGGGTGGGTTTGATTTGTTTTAGTGCTAAGTTTAGTTGTGCAAAGGTTTGAAGGTATTGTTTGTGATAGATTGATTGTCCATATTGCAATAGGTTGAATCCAAAGATAGAACTTACTAAGGAGTTTGTCATATTTGGAGTTAGAAGTAGGTATGGATTGGTGCTTCCAAAGATTTTTCCTCCTGTGAGTCTTAGGTCTAAGGCAATGTTGTTTGTTATGTATATTCTTCTTTGTGAGGTTAGGTGTATTTCTTGGTATTTTCTTTCTACGTTGCTAAGGGGTATGTTATAGGAGTAGGTAAGGGAAATTTTTGTGGGTAGGGAGTAGAGTTTTCCTTGGAAGGTTATGGGTGTTTTTCTTGCTTTTTTTCTTTCGGGTTGCCATGCGAGGTTTCCTTCTGCTATTATGTATTGGATTGGGGTGTGAATTAGTTGGGTTATTTCTTTGTCTTTGTAGTGTAGACGGCAGTAGTAGTTTCGATAGTGTAGTTGTGGGGTGATGCTGATTGCGTTAGGGAATTCGTGGAAGTATTTTAGGGTTGCTTTTCTTTGATAGGCAAGGGAAAAGTTTGTCCATGTGGAGAGGGAGTATTGTATTTTGTCGTAAGAGGCAAGGTATGGCATATAGGTGTTGTCATAGTAGGCAAGGGATAGGGTTTTTGCTCCAAAGGAGTAGAGGGTGGTTGCTTTTTTTGCAAAGTTATATCCTATGCTTGCTCCGTATTTGAATTGTTTGTCAGTGGTTCCGTATGCTAAGAGCCATTCAAATGAGAAGCGTTTTGAGAGTTTTTGATTGGTTTTCCCACTTACTCTTAGTCTTACTCCTTCTATGGGGTTGTAGCTTAGGAAGTTTTCGCATGGTCCAAGGTCTACTACTCCTAATGTGAAATAGGTGTTGTTGAGTAGGTTGTCTATTTTGTTTTGAAGTAGAAGTCTTCCTACTCTTTCTATTTCTGCTTCGCTTAGGGGTGTGTAGGAGTATTGTGCTTTTGTGTTTAGGGTTAGGATTGTAAGGGTTAGAAGAATGATTATTTTTTTCATCTTTTTTTGGTTTTAAATGTTATCACTTGCAAGTGCTGCGGTTGAGAAGGCAATTTGTAGGTTGAATCCTCCTGTGTCGGCGTCTATATCAATTTCTTCTCCTATGAAGTAGAGTCCTTTTATTTTTTTGCTTTGCATTGTGAGAGGGTTGATTTCGTTTAGTGAGATTCCTCCTTGTGTAATTATTGCCTCGTCCCATCCCATATCGCCTATTATTTCTTCTTTATGGTTTTTTAAATAGGTAAGGATTGCTTGTGCAAGGGGTGTTTTATTGTTTTGTTTTTCTTCTTTATACCATCGCTTGAAGTCAAAGCATACTTCTTTTGGTAACCATGCTCTTACTATGTTTTCTACGCTCATGCCTTGTCTTTCTTTGAGTGTGCTGGTGATTTCTTCTAATAGTGTTTTTTCGTTTATTTTTGGTTTTAGGTCTATTTGTAGATAGAGTTGTTCTTTGTAGAGCAGGTGTGTTATTTTGCGTGAAAGGCGTAGGATTGCTGGTCCTGAAAATCCGTATTCGTCAAGGGTTATGTCTCCGTTTTCTTGTGCTATGACTTGGTTATTGTGAAGGATTTTTACATTTGTGTTTTTTATTAGATAGTTTTGTAGGTTTTCATGGTGTCCTCTTTGGGTGCGTAGTCCTACAAGGGCAGGATAGAGTGGGGTGATTGTGTGTCCGCATTTTTTTGCTAAGTGATAGGCGTCTCCTTCGCTGCCTGTTTGTGGATAGCTCTTTCCTCCTGCGGCAAGAATTATTTTGTCGCAATAGTATTCTTTGCCTTCAAGTGTTCTTGCACCTTTTATTTGATTGTTTTTTATTATGAGTGAGCTTACTGTTTGTGAGAAGTAAATGTCGGTTAGAGGAGAGTTTTCTATTTGTTTTATTAGGGCAAGAAATATGTCAAGACTTTTTCCACTTTTTGGAAAGATTCTTCGTCCTCTTTCTTCTATTAATTCTACTCCAAGGTTTTCAAAAAGTTGTATTGTGTCGTGGTTGGAGAAATGTTTTAAGGCAGTTGTGAGGAAGTTTTTGTCGCTTTTTAGTGAGGAACAATGTGAAAGAAATTCTGTTAATGAGAGGGTGTTGGTTAGGTTGCAACGTCCTTTTCCTGTAAGGCGTAGTTTTAATCCTGCTTGTTTCTTTTTTTCTAAAAGTAATACTTTTTTATTTCTTTTTTGCAACAATAGTGTGGCAAGTAACCCTGAGGCACCTGCTCCTATTACTATGCAGTCGTATTTATTTCTTTTGTTCATATCCGAAGTTTTGAAGGTCTCTTTCGCTATTTCTCCAATCTTTTTTTACTTTTACAAAGAGTTCTAAGAAACATTTTTTTGATGTGAATTCTTCTATGTCTTTTCTTGCTTCTATTCCTATTTTCTTTATTTGTTCTCCACCGTGTCCTATGATGATTCTTTTTTGGCTTTCTCTTTCGGTGAAGATTACTGCTCTTATTCGGTTGAGATTTTCTCCTTCAAGGTATTCTTCTACCATTACTTCTGTGGAATAGGGAATTTCTTTTTCATAACGAAGTAGGATTTTTTCTCGAATGATTTCGCTAACAAGAAATCGCATGCTTTTGTCTGTTAGCATATCTTTGTCGTAGTAGGCAGGTGAAAATGGTAGTTTTTCTTTTACTAATTCCATTACTCTTTCTACTCCTATTTTGTGAAGTGCTGAGCATGGTACTACTTCGGCATTTGGTAGGATTTCTTTCCAATGATTGATTATTTCAACTACTTTTTCTTGTGTTGCGTTATCTACTTTGTTGATTACTACAATTGTTGGTGTGGTGCTACGTGCTATTTTGTTTAAAATGTCGCTGTTTTTTAAACTCTCTCCAAGGTCAGTTACTACAAGATAGACGTCTGCATCGGTTAATGCTCCTTCTACCTGTTGTAGC
>JAGCLI010000133.1 GCA_017647065.1 Bacteroidales bacterium | reverse complement strand
ATATTTATTATTGTATGCACCACGTGCAGTTTTTTCTGCACCAGATGCAGACCCGACTGCACCACGTGCAGAAAATAAATTTAAGAAAAAATATTTTTTCACAGTTTTATTTCTTAGAACAAAGAAACATTCGTACTTTTGCAAAGAAAAATTTAAAGATTTATGGCAGATATAAAACAAAAACTTTCAACTAATTTAAAGATTGTAGCAGACGTGCTTAAAACATCAAAGTTTTGGGTAGAATTGCTTATTATGACTCTCGGAATGATGGTTACTGCTTGTGCAGTTTATTACTTTTTGGTTCCAAGTAAATTGATTATCGGAACAATCTCAGGTTTATCAATTGTGATAAGTGGAGTTTCAGAGCAATTATTTGGAATGCCTTTACCTGTTTCAACAGTTATTTTTGTAATTAATGCAATTCTGTTGATTTTAGCCTACTTCCTTATCGGTAAAGAATTCGGTTTAAAAACTGTTTATACAGCTTTGATTCTCGGACCAATGATTAGCGTTTTGGAAACATACTTTCCATACGAAAACTTCATAAGAGAAGGCGGTGCAATCCCTTCTATCATGGGCGATATTTGGTTTGACCTTTGTTGTTTCGTACTTCTTTTGAGTGCTGCACAAACTGTGCTTTTCCGTATCAACGCTTCAACCGGTGGACTTGACATTTTAGCCAAGATTGTAAACAAATATTTACATTTTGACATAGGAGCTTCCGTTTCTGTCGCAGGTGCAATAATTTGTTGTACGGCTTTTGCAATCAATCCTTTCCACATGGTTGTTATTGGTTTGATTGGTACTTGGATTAACGGACTTGTGATAGATTATTTCACTGCTGGATTGAATAATAAGAAGCGTGTGTGCATCATTTCTTCACAACACGAACGCCTAAGAGAGTTTATCGTTAATGATTTAGTAAGAGGAGTTACTCTTTACGAAGTAATAGGTGGATATAGTCAAGAAAAGAAAATAGAAATTGAAGTCTTGCTTAACAAAGATGAGTTTACAAGATTGATGAAACTAATAGATGAAGAAAAAATTGATGCTTTCGTTACAGCAGGTAATGTAAGCGAAGTTTACGGTCTTTGGATGAGCAAGAAAAGCAAACAAAGAAGAAAAATTTAATCAATAAAAAAAAAGCTTAATTTTTGACTTCGTAGGTTTGATATATAATTACTTCACTTTCAGTAAAGAGAGTGAAGTTTTTTTCTATGGCTTCGTTTAGGCTTGCTTCCCACCAATATTTGAATTTACGGTTTTCTATCGGGTAACGTAGGTTTTTGGATGTTAAGGGATTGCTTGCATCAAGCGAAAAAATAGATACTTGTTGTTTTGCAAATGAAGAAAGGGTTGTTGTTTGGGAAATTGGGACAAAAACTCCATAATCGGTAAACATTCTTACGTTTACTTGTTTTGAATATTCGACAAGTAGTGAGATATTGGCTAATGTGTGGTCTTCTCTTTTGCCTGTCGCTCCAAGTATTGCAACTTCTTTAAATCCTTTTTCAATGCAGAAATTCATTGCTTTGGTTAAATCGTTTGTTTCTTGGTCTGCAATAAAATGCCACCTATCTAAGTATTTGTTTTTCAATTCTTCACTTACCGAATCGCCATCTCCTATTAGTGCTAAGGGCGTTTTGCCAATTTTATCCAAAGCCTCTATCGCTCCATCGCAACATACAACGGGAATAGGTCTTTGTAATAGCGAAAGAGGTATTTGATTTATTGGAAATTCTCCGTTGGCTAATACAACAACTTCTATGTTTTCTATGTTTAATGTATTGATTGTTTTTTCCATTTAAAGTAACCCATTATTGCTATTATGGTATAGATTAGATAAAGCACGGCTGTTGCGTACATCTCTGTTTGTAAGGACATTATAATTATGATTGGCTCTACTATTATCCAAAATATCCATTGTTGATAATACTTTTTGGCCAATAACCACATTGCTACTACGCTTAATGCTGTGGAAACACCGTCTAAAAGCCAAACTTCATTGTCTGGTATTTGTTTTAAGATCAGGGAAATTGCGATTGAAAGTGCTATTGTTATGATTATTACCGGTAAATAAAGTTTTTTTGGTAGTGAGGTGATTGGTTTTTCTTCTTTTTTACCGTTTTTTAGCATTCCTTTCCATTCTAACCAACCGTAAATGCCAATAAATACGTAATAAACTTGGATTAGCATTTGTGCATATACTCCATTGTCAAAAAATACATAGACATACATCAATGCCATAAGGATATTAAAAGACCATAGCCAAGGTGAGGCTTTGTATTCTAAGACTATGTATATTGTTCCTATGATTGCTGCTATTATTTCTATCATTGTTGTATTCTTATTTTAAGTCCATCGTATGCTAATTGCACGTTTTTGGGCAATTCTTTTAATATTTCTTTGTCTTTTCCGAAGAAATGACTGATATGTGTAAGGTATGCTTTTTCGGGTTGTAGCTCTGCTATGAGATTTAAGGCTTCGCTTAATGAGAAGTGTGAGAAATGTTCTTCTTTTCTTAGGGCATTTACTACTAAATGCTTCACTCCTTTTAGTTTTTGTTTTTCTTTTTCGCTTATTGTTTTGGCATCTGTTATGTATGCAAAGTTTCCTATTCTATATGCTAAGATTGGAAGTTTGAAGTGCATCACTTCTATTGGTACGATTTCTAATTCTTTTATTTTTATTTGATTATGCTTTTCTACATCTATTTCTTGCAAGTCAAATTCTGGCAATCCCGGATATTTAACTTGTGCAAATGCGTAGGAAAATTCGTTTTTTATACTTTCTATTGCATATTTATTTGCAAAAATTGGCATAGGGCTTTGTTGAAGGTAATTATATGAACGCACATCGTCAAGCCCCGAAACGTGATCTCTATGTGCGTGTGTTACAAGTATTGCATCTAAATATTTAACTCTTTCATTAAGCATTTGCGTTCTAAAATCGGGTCCTGCATCTATTGTTATCTGTGTTCCTTTGTCGGATGTTATCAAAATAGACGAACGCAATCGCTTATCTTTTTCATCATTAGAAAGACAAACCTCGCAATCGCACCCAATAACTGGTACGCCTTGCGAGGTTCCTGTTCCTAAAAAAACTATATTTAAATAGCCCATTTAACTAATACTGCACCCCAAGTAAATCCTGCTCCAAATGCTGTCAAAATAAGATTGTCTCCTTTTTTGAACTTATGTTGATTTTCAAACATTAGCATAGGAATGGTTGCAGATGTCGTATTTCCGTATTTTTCTATATTGACTAAAACTTTTTCATTTTCAAGTTCAAGACGTTTTCCTGTTGCTGAGATTATTCTCATATTAGCTTGGTGAGGCAATAGATAGCTTATGTCTTGCGAAGTCATATTATTTCTTTTTAATATTTCTTCTGTCGCTTCCGCCATTTTAACAACAGCCCATTTAAATACGGCTTGTCCTTCTTGATAAATGAAATGCTCTCTTGCATCAACGGTTTCGTGCGATGCTGGTTTAACTGAACCTCCCGCAACTTGATGTAAGTGTTTTACTCCTTCACCATCAGAATACAATACTTCATCTATAATTCCGTATTCATCTTCTGTCGCTTCTAAAAGTACGGCTGCAGCTCCGTCTCCAAAGATTGGGCATGTTGCTCTATCTTGATAATTTACGATTGCTGACATTTTTTCTGCTCCAATCACGATTGCTTTTTTCACAAAGCCAGATTCTATGTATTTTGTAGCAGTTGTCAATCCATAAAGAAAGCCCGAGCAACCTGCATTTATATCAAAACCAAATCCGTGTTTGATTCCACATTTGTGAGCAATGACATTTGCAGTTGCAGGAAAGACCATATCAGGTGTAACCGTACAACAAATTACTAACTCTATTTCATCAGGAGAAATATTCTTTTTCTCCAATATTCTTTTAACAATAATTTCTGCCATATCAGAAGGTCCTTTTTCTCCTTTTAAGATATGACGTTCTTTAATACCAATTCGAGTCATTATCCACTCGTCATTAGTATCTACCATTTGACTTAGCTCATCGTTAGTAAGGATATAATCTGGTACATACCCTTCTACCGCAGTTATTGCAGCTTTTAACTTTGACATTTTTCTATCTTTTTTTGTAAATACAAACTAATTAACGGATAATGTTTCTTTCAATTGTCCTATTAGATTAGTTTCGTATATATTCTTTGATTGAAATATCATGCTTTTAATCGCTTTAGCGTTTGATATTCCATGTCCTATCAATACAATAGAGTTTGCTCCAAGTAATGGTAAGCCTCCATATATTTCGTAGTTGAATCGTGCCACATATTCATCAACAAGTCCTCTTTTTGCAAAGACTCTTGCTAATGCTTCGGTGTGTTTCATCAACATATTTCCAACAAAACCATCACAAACAACAACATCTACATTGTTTTTAAAGATTTCAACAGGTTCTGCATTACCAAAAAATTCAAAACTCTTGTTTTCTTTCATCAATGCGTGTGCTGCTTGAGTTTGAGCATTACCCTTTTCTTCTTCTTCCCCAATATTTGCTAATCCAACCTTAGGATTTTGCATTCCTAATGCTGTTTTAGCATATACACTTCCTAAAACAGCAAATTGAACCAACATTTCTGGTTTTGCATCTGGATTTACACCAACATCTGTCAAAAGAGTAACTCCTCCATCTACCTTTGGCACAAGTGCAGCAAGACATGGACGCATTATTCCATTGATTACACCAACAGAATACATCGTTCCAACAAGCATTGCACCTGTATTTCCTGCACTTGCAAAGCTATCTATCTTACCTTCTTTCAAATATCTAAAGCCAACAGCCATACTTGAATTTGGTTTCTTAGCAAATGCTTTTGCAGGTTTGTCGTGCATATCTATTACTTCATCTGCATCAACTATCTCAAATAAAGAAGAATCAACTCCATTGTCTTTTAAAATTTGAAGTATATCAGTACTTCGCCCAAAAAGAACTATCGTATCTTCATTTGATAATTCTTTTTGAGCTAATATTGCACCTTCAACTACAGCCTTGGGTGCGTAATCGCCACCCATAGCATCAAGCCCTATTCTCATAATTTTTCGAAAATGAATTAGGCTTCTGCTTCTTTCTTTATAGCTTCTTTTCCTCTATAAAATCCGCATTCAGGACACACTCTGTGCATAATAACAGGTGCACCGCAGTTGCTACATGTTGTTAATTGAACTCCTTCAACTTTATCGTGAGTTCTTCTTTTTGCTGTTCTCGTTTGAGAGAATCTGTGTTTTGGATGTGGCATATTAAATTAAATTTATTTGTTTCAAAATTTTAAATTCTTTAAAGCGTCCCAACGTGAATCAGTTTCTTTTTCCACCTCTTCTATTGGTTTTTCTAACATTTCTATTATTTCCTTATTACAAAGCTGTGTGTTTCCTTGGGTTTCTCCGTGTACACAACGCATTGGTTTTTCCAAAGTTACGTATTCGTAAACAAATGGCGCTAAATCCAATGAATATTCGTTGAACGGAATCACAAACAAATCTACATCTTGCTCTTCAAACTGCTCCCCAAATTCCACATACAACGTTTTGTTAAAATCCATATTCAAATCCATTTCTTCTCCACATCTATCGCAAATCACTTGCAATACACCATGAATATGAAATTCTAACTTTAATTGTTTTTCACTCTTATCCAAGTTTACTTTCATAGATAAATCAGCACCAAGAACTTCCTCACAATCAAACTCTTTGAATAACTTTTCGTCGATTGTGTACTCAAATTCGTGAATGCCATTTTTCAATCCACTAAACTTCAAAACATATCTCTTACTCATCGTCCTAACCTTCTATATGCTTTTAAGAGTTTGCAAAGGTACGATTTTTCTTTAAACTGAACAAGATTTTAATAAAAAAATCCAAAGAAAACACAAAAAAAAGCAAAGAAATAATTAAATAATCCTTTAAAAAAATTTAATAATTCTTTGCTTTTTTTTCTTTATTCTTCAAAACGAATATTTGTCATTGTCTTTTCGCAATAGTGACATTGCAATTTCAAAGGTTCTTTTTCTACAACTTTGAAATAAGTCTCTATATCCTCAATATTTGTTATACAATTAGGATTTATGCACTTTACAATTTTTTTAATTTCCTTAGGAATATTTAATTGTATCTTTTCAACAACTTCATAATCCTTTATTACAATAAGTGTAGCGTTTGGAGCAACTAAAGATATTTTATTAACCTCAGTTTCTTCAAAAAATTTATTTTTAACTTTTATGATTCCTTTTTTACCAAACTTCTTACTTGAAAGATTTGTTCCTATCAACACCTCATCATTGTAACTATCTAAATTAAGAATCTTTACTACTTTATATATTTCGTTTGCAGGAATATGGTCAATTACAGTTCCGTTATCAATTGCAGAAACAACAAGTTCCTTTTTTCTTTCGTTTGACATATCTAATCTATTTATTAAGTTATTATTTTACTCCTAAAATTGCTGCCATCAATGCTTGACGAACATAAACTCCATTTTGAGCTTGTTGGAAATAGTAAGCATAAGGAGTTTTATCTACATCGGTTGCGATTTCATTTACTCTTGGCAATGGGTGCAACACTTTCATATTTGGTTTACAACCTTTAAGTGTAGCAGCATCTAAAATATAACAATCTTTTACTCTTTCATATTCCAAAGGATCAGAAAAACGTTCTCTTTGTATTCTTGTCATATAAATAATATCAGAAAAAGGAATAACATCTTCTAATTTTGTATATTGATAATACTCCAATCCCATATTTTTTATGTGCATTTTCACAGAAGAAGGCATTTTTAATTCCTCAGGAGAAACAAAATGGAAAGTTGCATTAAAATTGCACATTGCTTGAACCAAAGAATGCACTGTTCTTCCATACTTTAAATCTCCTACCATAGTAATATTCAAGTTATCTAACCCTCCTTGCGTTTTTTGAATTGAATACAAATCCAACATACATTGTGTTGGGTGTTGATTAGCTCCGTCACCGGCATTGATCACAGGCACACTTGCTACCTCAGAAGCATAACGTGCTGCACCATCT
>JAGCLI010000132.1 GCA_017647065.1 Bacteroidales bacterium | reverse complement strand
ACTTCTGCAAATTTTTCGCTTGTGTCTGCAAAAATTATCCCTCTTGAAGAATTGACTAATAATCCGCAATCTTCGTTAAGTCCATACTTACAAACCTCTTGTAAAGATCCTCCTTGTGCTCCTACTCCTGGTACAAGTAGAAAATGTTTTGGTGCAATTTCTCTTATTTTTGTAAACATTTCGGCTTGGGTTGCTCCACATACAAACATAAGGTTTTCTTCGTTTGCCCATTGTTGTGATTTTGCTAAAACGGTTTCAAACAATGGTTTTCCGTTTTCGTCTTTTGTGAATTGGAAGTCGTTTGCTCCTTTATTAGATGTTAGAGCTAAAAGTATAACCCATTTTTCTGGATAAACGGTGAATGGTTTTACGCTGTCTTCTCCCATATATGGAGCGATTGTCATTGAATCGAATTTAAAATCTCCTTCTTCTGAAAGAAAGGCTTTTGCATATTGTTCTGAGGTATTGCCAATATCGCCACGTTTTGCGTCTGCTATTGTGAAACATTCGTTTTTAAATTGACGCAAATAATCCATTGTTTTTTTTAAGCTAACTAATCCTTCTATTCCTCTTGATTCGTAGAAAGCAAGATTTGGTTTGTAGGCTACGGTGTAAGGAAGTGTAGCATCTATTATTGCTTTGTTGAATTCAAAAACAGGATCTTCTTTTGTAAGAAGGTGTTTTGGGATTTTGTTTATATCACTATCTAACCCTACGCATAAGAAACTTTTTTTACTTCTTATAAGGTTTACTAATTCTTGTCTTTTCATATTACTTTATATTAAGTTAAAAAAATGTTGATACAATTCTTGTTGGATTTTCTCTATGTCTAAAGGTTTTGAAGAGTTTAATTCTTTTTGTAAAGAGGTTACTCCTTTGTCTGTAAAGCCGCAAGGGTTAATGTAGTTAAAGTATTGTAAATCGGTATTAACATTTAAAGCAAATCCATGCATGGTTATTCCTCTTGAGGCTTTAACTCCTATCGCACAAATCTTTCTTGCTTTAGTTGTGTGTGCGTCTATCCAAACTCCTGTCGCTCCTTTTAGTCTTTCGCAGTTTATGGAATAGTCTTTCATCAAGTTAATAACACTTTCTTCTACGGTTTCTATGTAGGTTCTAAGGGTTAAACCTAAGGAGTCTAAGTCTAAACTTGGATATCCTACGATTTGTCCCGGTCCATGATAGGTTATATCTCCTCCGCGATTGATATGATGAAATGTTGCGTTGATTTTTTGAAGAAATTGCTCGTTTGCTAAAAGATTTGAGGCTTTTCCATGTTTGCCAAGCGTATAAACATGGGGGTGTTGGCATACAATAAAGTCTTGTGAAATGTCTTTTTGAGTAAGAAGCTTTTGATTTACTTTTTTGTTGAATATTTCTTCTTGCTCTTTTAGTGCTTCATCGTATGCTTTCAGCCCCCAATTTATAAAATTCAAGTGCATATTTATGCTTTTCTAATATTGATTGCTAATTCTTCGCCTTCGATTACATCTATTGTTTGTAAAGGATTTTCTATCGTATCAACAAATTTCAATTCTTTT
>JAGCLI010000131.1 GCA_017647065.1 Bacteroidales bacterium | reverse complement strand
TTAGGTGATGTTGATAAAATCAAAAAAAGCCAAATATCAAAAGAACAATATTTTTATAATATTTGGAGTTATTTCGTATAGTAACCGAATAGATTTCTCCTAAATCAGTTTTTGTTTTATAAAGAGATACAGAACCATTGGTAAAAGATTTTACTTTTTCAATTTCTGACGTTTTTTTAAGTTGTGCATAAACAGTTCCATTATTAACAAACAAAAATGTTATAATAATAACAAGATACTTTAAATTTTTCATAGCTTAATAATTTTATTTAATTTAACGAAATTCTTACTTGCAAAGGTATAATAATTTTCTTAAAGCACAAAAAAGCACTACATAAACCCTTAATTTTATAACTCAAAATTTACAGAAAAAAATCTTTATTTTGCAGAAATTTTATTTTGGGATTTTTGTGAAAATTCTTGCGAAAAATTGACGAAAATTGGGGTTAATTTTTCGCAAATTTGGAGTTTTTTTACGAAAAGCTCGTTTAGAAATTTCTAAAGCACGTTTAAAATTTTCTAAAGCACGTTTAGAAATTTGAAAAGCTCCTTTTTTTTTGGAAAAAATCAGGTTTTTTTTGAAAAAATCATTGAAAAAATTAAAAAAATCAAAGACTTTTTTAGCGTTTTCAAGGCTTTAAAAAGTTAAGTCTTTGATTTACTGCTTTTTAGTTAAGGGCTTATATTTTCAAAATTTGCAATCAGAAATCTTAAAGTTGAAAATATCGCAAGCATTTGGCGTTAAGTGGAGGGAAAACTAATTTATGGCTTCTTAGAGAAGTGTTGTGGTGTCTTGAATTTCTCAAAAAAATAATGAAGTCTTTAAATAGGTCGTAATAAAAATTTATGTATCTTTGCAATATGGAGATTAGGGACATTTTACCTGCGTTTTCTTTGGGGCTTTCGCCTATGGAAGCAGTTACAACGCCGTGTTTTCGTCAGATTTGCAAGACTTACGGGGCTGATGTACTGTTTAGTGAGTTTATTTCCTCTGATGCACTGACTCGTGGCATTGAGTCGTCTTGTAAAAAGATGAATTTCGATGAGTGCGAACGTCCTTTGGCGGTGCAGATTTTTGGAAATAATGAGGCGAGTCTTGTTTCTGCTGCTGAAATTGCAGTGGAATCGGGTTGTGATTGGGTGGATATAAATTGGGGTTGCCCGGTTAAAAAGGTTGCAGGTAAGGGTTGTGGTAGTGGTATTTTGAATGATATTGACAAAATGGAGTTTTTGACCAAGCGAGTGGTGGAAAGTGTGAAGGTTCCGGTGAGTGTGAAAACTCGTTTGGGGTATAGTGATGACAATAAGCCGATTGTGGAGGTTGCTGAAAGGATGCAAGATGTGGGAGTGCAGTTAATTAGTATTCATGGTAGGACTCGCTCTCAAATGTATAAGGGTGAGGCGGATTGGTCTTTGATTGGCGAGGTGAAAAACAACTCTCGTATGAGGATTCCTGTCTTTGGAAATGGAGATATTGACTCTGCGGAAAAGATGTTGGAGTATAAAAATAGATATGGAGTAGATGGCATCTTGATTGGAAGGGCTGCAATGGGTAATCCTTTTATTTTTGCTCAGTGTAAAGATGTTTTAAATGGCAAAAGCCTTAGTTTGTTTCATATCAAAGAAAGAGTTGCTGTTTGTAAACAACATTTAGAGGGGTTGAAACAATGGAGAGGGGATAGATATGCTATTCTTGAAATGCGTAAGTTTTACAGTGGATATTTTAGAGGCTTAAATAATTTTAAACCTTATAGGATTCGTTTGGTTACAACTAATAGTTATCAAGAGATTGAAGAGATTTTATCGTTGGTAGAAAAGGATTTTGATTATGAATTTTAGATTGCAATCAGATTTTAAACCAATGGGAGATCAACCCGAAGCAATTGAGCAACTTGTTCAAGGTGTTAAGAACGGTAATCGTTCACAAGTGCTTCAAGGTGTAACGGGTAGTGGCAAGACTTTTACTATTGCAAATGTAATAGAGCAATTAGGAAGGCCAACTCTTATAATGAGTCATAACAAAACGCTCGCTGCACAGTTGTATAGTGAGTTTAAGAGTTTTTTTCCTGATAATGCTGTTGAGTATTTTGTGAGTTACTATGACTATTATCAGCCTGAGGCTTATATTGCAACGACTAATACTTATATAGAAAAGGATTTATCAATCAATGAGGAGTTAGAGAAACTTAGACTTGCTTCTGCTTCTGCTCTTTTGTCGGGTAGGAGAGATGTAATCATTGTTAGTAGCGTTAGTTGTATTTATGGAATTGGAAATCCTGAGGATTTTAAGAATGGAACAATGTATATTTCGATTGGGCAAAGGCTTGAAAGAAATAAATTTTTGTTGGATTTGGTCGATAGCCTATATTCAAGAAACGAAATAGAGTTTTCTCGTGGAAAGTTTAGGGTTAAGGGTGATGTAATAGACATTTACCCTCCTTATTTAGACTATGCTTACCGTTTAATCTTTTGGGACGATGAGGTTGAAGCAATTGAAACAATAGAACCAACGACAGGACAAAGAATTGATAAGAGAAGCGATATTGTAATCTATCCTGCGGGCAATTTTCTTACCAATAAAAACACTTTGCCAAGAGTTTTGCGTCAAATACAAAGCGATATGTTTGAGCGTTGTGAGGAGTTTAGGAGTTTAGGACTGCATTTAGAGGCAAAAAGGCTTGAAGAGAGAGTAAATAATGATTTAGAGATGTTGCAGGAGTTAGGTTATTGTAGTGGGATTGAAAACTATTCTCGTTATTTTGACGGACGTAAACCCGGAACACGTCCTTTCTGTTTGATAGATTATTTTCCTGATGATTTTCTTCTTGTGATAGACGAGAGCCATGTAACCGTTCCTCAAATTAGAGCGATGTATGGAGGCGACCGTTCAAGGAAAGAATCTTTGGTTCAATATGGTTTTCGTCTTCCTTCTGCCTTTGACAATCGTCCTTTAAAGTTTGATGAATTTGAACAATTACATTCTGAAACTATATATATATCTGCTACTCCAGCAAACTTTGAAATAGAACAATCAGAGGGCGTAATAGTAGAGCAAGTCATTCGTCCAACAGGACTTCTTGATCCTTTGGTTGAGATACGTCCTGCTCAAACACAAATAGATGATTTATTAGATGAAATAGAAAAAGTTGTAGGACAAGAGGGTAGGGTATTAGTTGTAACAATTAGAAAAAGAATGGCAGAAGAATTAAGTCGTTATTTAACAAATCTTGGAATAAGAAACAGATATATTCATTCGGATGTAGATACTCTTGAACGTGTTGAAATAATGCAAGATTTGAGAGCGGGAGTCTTTGATGTATTGATAGGAGTAAATCTTTTAAGAGAAGGATTGGATTTACCGGAGGTTAGTTTAGTTGCTGTTCTTGATGCAGATAAAGAAGGATTTTTAAGAACTGATAAATCGTTGATTCAAACAATTGGTCGTGCTGCAAGAAATGCTAATGGTAAAGCAATTTTATACGCAGATAAAGTGACTAAGGCAATGCAAAAGGCAATAGATGAGAACGAAAAGAATCGAAAAAAACAAGATGAATACAACAAAAAACACAATATTATTCCAAAACAAATAAATAAAAAACTACATCAAAACAATATTACCCCTACTAAAAACGTATTAAATGATAGACCAACTCAAAAACCTGAGGTTGTTTTAAAAGAAAAATCAATAAAACAATTGGAAGAATTGATGTATAAAGCCGTTGAAGAGTTGGATTTTAATAAAGCAGCAGAATATAGAGATGCAATATTTAAATTAAAAGAAAATAAAAAATAAACGAGATATGGAAAACAATGAAATAAAACAATTAGAAACTATTTGTGCATCAGCAACTCCTAATGCTACCTCTGCAATAGGAATAATTAGAGTTTCAGGAAGAAGTGCTGTTTCTATAATAAAAGAAATCTTTCGCACAATCAAAGGAAAGAAAGCAGATTTTTCCTATTCGGTTAAACCTAAAATAAGAATTGGATATATCATTGATGAATACAAAAATATAGTTGATGAGGTTGTTTGTTTAGTTTATCACGCTCCACGTTCATATACAGGAGAAGATTTAATAGAAATACAACATCATGGTTCGCCATTTATACAACAAGAAATCATTAAAATCCTTCTTGCAAATGGTGTGAGAATGGCAAAAAATGGAGAATTTTCTCAAAGAGCCTTTCTTAATGGGAAATTAAATCTTTCACAAGCCGAAGCAGTAGCCGATTTAATATCTTCACGTACAGCAATAGCACATCAAATTGCATTAAATCAACTAAAAGGTGGTTATCAAAAAACTCTAAAAGCATTAAGAGGTGAACTCCTTAATTTATTAACT
Organism: Bacteroidales bacterium; assembly: GCA_017647065.1. Taxonomy (GTDB): domain Bacteria; phylum Bacteroidota; class Bacteroidia; order Bacteroidales; family P3; genus Onthomorpha. Next base: position 2,228 of record JAGCLI010000131.1, on the reverse strand, counting down.
CTATTAGAATTAGAATTAGATTTTTCAGAAGAAGATGTAGAATTTGCACAACGCAAAGCCCTTGAAGAATCTATGACTAATATTGAAAAAACTTTAGAAATACTTATTGATTCGTTTGGTATGGGTAACGCTTTCAAAAATGGAATACCTATCGCGATTATAGGAAAACCAAATGCAGGTAAATCAACTCTATTTAACGCAATAATAAACGATGAAAGGGCAATAGTTTCTCCTATTTCAGGTACAACAAGAGATACAATAGAAGAGATAGTTAATATAAATGGAATAGAATATAGATTCATTGACACAGCAGGAGTAAGAGAGGCTACAGATCCAATAGAAGCAGAAGGAATTAGACGTTCATACAAGTCAATAGAAAACGCAAATATTATAATATATGTAGCCGATGTTACAGAAATGTCACCTTCCGAAGCACAATTAGATTTAATCAAAATAGACGAAGAAATAAGCTTAGAAGGTAAAAAAATAATAATGGTTGCAAATAAATTTGACGGAAAATTACTTGTAAAAGAAATAAAAGAATGGGGAAATTTAGGAGCAGTCAAAGCAGTTGACAAAGACAAAGAAGGTGTAGATGAAATAATAAATAGAATAACTACTATATCAGAAAATAGTATGTATAACTCAAATATTCTTACTACTAACGCAAGACACTACGAGGCAATGAAAAAATCTGTTGTAGCAATCAAAACCGCAAAAGAAAATTTATTAAACGAAAGCCCAACAGATATAATAGCAATAGACATAAGAGAATCTCTACACTATTTAGGCGAAATTACAGGAGAAGTAACAACAGAAGAAGTACTTGCAAACGTATTCTCAAAATTCTGCATCGGAAAGTAATAAATATTAAAGTGTTGTTAATAAATGTGTTTTAACGTAAGTATGAAATTACATGCTGAATAACAAGTAAATAAGTTGATTTCCAATCATAAAATGCTAAGCTTGAAAAATAGACATTTTATTCCTTATGACACTTAGGGAATAAAATGTCTGTTTTTTGTCTGAATTATGTGGGTATTATAACATTATTTAAAAAACATTCGTGTGGTCTTTAAAATTTTTTGACAAATGAGCGTTTTTTTACCATTGTTTTAGAAAAAGTAAATCAAGTTTAGATTTACTCCTCTCCACTTATGATTATTGTAAACACTGATTCTATTGAGTCCAAAAGTGTAATTAGCGGCGATTTCCCAATGTCGATTGAAGTCGTAGCCGATTCCTAATTTGAATCCTATGTCTAAGGTGTTTAAATACTCTAAACTATTGCTTGTAGTCGTTTGATTATAATCAGGACTTGCAGAATTGATGTTTGTTTGTGTCCAATTAACACTTAAAGCCTTTGTTACAAAAGGTGTAAGCGAGAGAAACATTCCTCTTTTTAGTCTTTCATCTCCAAATTTCATTAAAAGCCCTGCGTCAATCTCCAACATAGAGAAGTAAAGCTCATCTCTAAACCCAAAAGGTATTTCATATTTGTAGCCTTTTTGCGTAAACTGTAACGAAGGCTGAAAGTAAAGCATATAAACCAAGTGTTTTTCAGCCACAAATCCTGCTTTGTAGCCTAATTTCATTTCACTTTTGCTTTTTATTGAGACTTTGTCGTAACTTCCGCTTGCTTTGATTCCAAATTGCCAAGGATCACGACTTGAACGTACTTTTGAATTTACGGGTTGTGCTTGCAAAAAACTATAAGTCAATGCAAGCACAATTGTAAATAAAGTTATAAAAAGGGGTTTCTTCATTATTTGTTTTGTTCTAATTGATGTATTATTTTCAATAGGCTTTCTCCTGAGCCGATTCTATATCCTGTTGAAAGGAAGTAAATTTTTCCATCTTCTGCTACAAAACATAGAATAGGATAACTATTGCTAAAACTTATGCCACTGCTTTTTACTATTTGGTTTTGAAGAATTTTGTCTGTGTCAAAAGCAAATAGGCTTTGTTTTGGAAGGTTTTCGTAAAGTTCTTTTGGAGTTTGTTTTGGCATTTTAGCAAAACAGAAAGCTATTCCACCTCCCCATAGTTCTAAGTCTTTTTTTACTAATGGTAAATCAGCCATTAGGTGTCTTACAGGTTCAGAATAAGGATCTATTATCGCAAGTATCATTCCTTTTTTGCCTGCAATGTCTTTTAAAGTTACGGTTTCTTTATCCCAAGTTTGTATTTGAGAGTTTATATCTACCATTCCAAGTACTTTAAGTTCG
>JAGCLI010000130.1 GCA_017647065.1 Bacteroidales bacterium | reverse complement strand
GCAGAATCAACTTTGCTCGTTAGCCGATTATCTATCGGACAAAGGAGTATCTGTTTCGGAAGTAAGGTATATTCCGTCAGCTCATCAAGGAGTGATAGTCGTGAGAGATATTGAAGAAAATGTTTTAGAAAAACTTATAAATAAATATAACAATGAGAAAAACTAAAGTAGAAAGAACCATACCTGTAATTATGCTCAATGGTGATAAAGAACTTGCGAGTGCAATAGGTATAACGAGCGGAGAAACTTTGGCACGTTACCGAAAAGAGGGGATGCCATACTACCCTAATGGAAATTCGTTCCTATACGACCCTAAAGAAGTGGTTGCGTGGCTTAAGACAAGATTCAAAAAACAAGAAATCAATCAACAATTATTATGAGTACAATTTTACTATCACTACTAATTTATTTTTTAATAGGAGTTTCTTTAGCTACCTATTGTGCGATTATGAATAATAAAGTTGATATTATTGACTTTATAATAATATCTCTATTCTATACTCCTATCGTTATTGCTTTCTGCATTTATCTTTTAATAAAAAAAATCAAACTATGGAGAAAAAATTGGAGATAAAAAGCATTTTAGGAGAATGTCCTATTTATGGCACTTCGTGGCAAGGTAAAAGTTTCTTTTATATCTACAATCAATATGCCTACACGATTAAATGTGAGGTAACTGATGAAGAGATAAAAGAGATAGTAAACAGACGACACAAACACACACACCAAAGCAGATTGATGTATAATCAAACAGAAGATTTACACGTCTGTCCCGATTGTAAGACTAATTTCAAACTATTAAATAACAATGAGTGAAGATTTTGTATATGAAAGACCACATTACATTGCCAAAGCAGAGTTGGCAGAAAAGTTAGGTTTTGATGTCGTTTATTTTTTCAAGAAAGTTAATAATGAACCATCAATTTCCGAACAATTGAAAAAAGCAGGTTACAAAAAAACAAGCAAAAATTTAACTCCAAAACAAATGGAGATAATCTGCGAGTATTATGGATACCCAATCATTAAAGAAAAATAAAAATGTATTTTGACAATCTTAAAACTTCAGAACAATTACGAGACGAGTACAAACGTCTTGTAAAGGAAATGCACCCCGACAAAGGCGGTGATGTAGCAGAATTTCAAGCAATGCAACGTGAATACGAAGAAGCATTAAAAAATCTGCTTAAAAAGAGTAAAAAACATTCTATTGAATGGCAGAAAGTATCGGAATTGCTACTTGATTTACTCAAAGAGGTAAATCCTACGTTGCATAAGAAAGTAAAAAATGCACTTTACACTCCACTTGGACGTGCAATCCTTCAACTTGCTTCGCCAAAAATAAAGGAACTTTTGGATTTATTTATATAGGTTTTTGATTATGAAAAGAGATAGTTTTATTTTCTATCAAAGCTTTTACGAGGCTATTGTAGAATTGCCGAGAGAGGTTCAGGGAGAAGTGCTTACAGCCATAGTAGAGTATGGCTTATACGGAGAAACAACTGAACCACTAAAGCCAATAGCGAAAGCAATGATGTTATTAATAAAACCTCAAATAGACGCAAACCAAAAGCGTTATGAGAATGGTTGCAAAGGTGGCAGACCAAGAAAAGACATAGAAGAACAAAACCAAAAAGAAACCAAACGCAAACCTAATGATAATGATAATGTTAATGTTAATGATAATGTTTCTTTATCTAATGATGGCGAGAGAGAGAGAAAGAAAAAAATTTTATTAAATCTTTACAAAAAAGGGCTTGCTGGGCAAGCCTTGAAAGAAGAATATGAACGCTTTACTGCCTATTATTCTACCAAAGATGTAAAGAATTATGAAAATCTTTCAGTTCTGTGGGAGCCAAAGTGTGGTTGTGTTTCGCAAAATTTCAATGAGCGTGTGGCTAAAATCTTTGAAAACGTGTGCGATGATGAACGAGTGTTATTCGAGGGAAGATACGATTTCAGTGATGAATGTCAAATTGTCTATTGCTCGAAAGAATTTTACGAGTTTTTCGAGAGTAAAGTAGCACCAAAATCTTTTGAATTAGGTTATTTGTCCAACTTAAATTATTCACTAAAATAATGAAAAGAAATGATTTTTTAGAAGAATTGCTTATGGGTTTGATTTTGACTTTAAGTCTTATTCTATTGTTTATGTCAGGAGGTTGCAAAAGCATTGAAACAACGCTTTCGGACAACTCACATATCAACAGAAAAGATAGTACTAACAAAGAAATAATCGTTAAAACTGATACTATCTATCAAACTATCTATGTGCAAGTAAAAGATTCATCGTCAAACGAAAAGCAAAGTAGTACGGAGATTGTTTTCGGCAATGGCGGTG
>JAGCLI010000129.1 GCA_017647065.1 Bacteroidales bacterium | reverse complement strand
GCTTTTACAAATGATTTAGGGTTGAAAGACGATAAAACAAAACTTACTTTTGGTAATTTTGGAGTAGTCTTGCCTGTAAAGCTGGATAATTCAGGTTTAAAATACGTTCAACTCTCTTCTGGAATAAATCGATTAAAGACTTTTTCAAATAATATCGCTATGACAAAAGATGTTATGAATAATTCATTCATTGATCAAGTGGTAATGAACGATATAATTGAATATCAAGATATAGAAAATGAATTTATCAGAGCAGGAGTTGTGGATTTAGATACAAATACATTGACAATCTCTTCTTTATTTGAAGCAGGTACTTTTAATCAATTCCAAAGAATAAAATATAGCGGTTCGCTTAATGAGTTAGTTTTTTCATTGTCAGGAAACGTTAGCGATAAGTTGTATTTTGGAGCTACAATGGGCGTTCCATTTGCAAATATGACTACTTTGACAACCTTGACTGAAAGTAAACTTGATGCTAATGGAGAGCCATTAGCTACTTATATAAATACAAGACAACAAGACTTAACTTCTGTGGGAATAAATCTAAAATTAGGTGCGATATTTAAACCTATATCTCCACTTAGATTAGGAGTTGCTGTTCATACTCCTACATATTACTCTGTAACTGATGATTTTTCTTCAATAGTTCAATATGACCAAACAGCAGGAACAATAGCTCCAACTTATTTTTATGGAATACAAACTCCGTTTCGTTTCTTGGGTAGTGTAGCTGTTGTATTAGGAGATATTTCTTCTTCAATTGTTGGATCAATTAGTGCAGATTATGAATATGCGGACTATTCTATGATGAGATTTGATTTTACAGAAGATGTAGTTGGTGAGAATAAATTTAATACAAGTATAGAAGATATTTTCCGTCCTGCACATACACTTAGATTAGGAGGAGAAGTAAAATTTGGTCCTTTTGCTCTTAGAGCAGGTTATGCAATGCAAGGCAATCCTTATGTAGAGGTACAGAACGATGCTTCAACAAATTATGCTACATTTGGATTTGGATATAGAAAAAATAAAGTTGGATTTGATTTAGCATACGTTCATTCAATGGGAGATTCAAAATATTATTGGTATGACGGAACTGAAACAAATATGACAGAAATTCATAATATTATTCAAGCAACGTTAGTTTTGAAATTCTAAACAATAAAAATAAATTATAATTATGGCATTACAAATTACAGACGCTACATATGATGAAATGGTAGCACAATCAGACAAATTAGTAGTTATTGACTTTTGGGCAGAATGGTGTGGACCTTGTCGCAAAGTTGCTCCAATTATTGACGAACTTTCAGGAGAATATGAAGGGAAAGCAGTTATAGGAAAATGTGATGTTGATGGCAATAGTGAAATAACATCAAAATTCGGTATTAGAAATATTCCTACTGTTATATTCTTGGAAAACGGAGAAGTAGTTGATAAACTTGTAGGTGCACAAACAAAAGCAGCATTCGTTGAAAAAATAGAAAAATACTTATAATTTCTATTTTTTATGTCAGAGGAATTAAGAGATAAATCTCTGTATAATTCTATTGATTTCAAGACTACTCAAATAGTAGAAGGATTTATGACGGGCTTTCACAAAAGCCCGTTTCATGGTTTTTCAGTAGAGTTTGCCGAACATCGTTTGTACAATACAGGGGAAAGTACAAAATATATAGATTGGCGTTTATATGCTCGTACTGATAAATTATTTGTTAAAAGATTTGAAGAAGAAACAAATTTGCGTACAATGTTTGTATTGGATTCTTCATCTTCAATGTTTTTCCCCTATAATCAAACTCAAAAGGAAGATAAAAATAACAAATTTTCTTTTTCTGTTTATGCTTGTGGAGTAATTATGCAAATACTCTATAAACAGCGTGATGCTTTTGGACTATCTTTTGTCTCCAAAGAAATAGATTATATTTCGCCTATAAAAACTAATCTTGCTCATAAACAATATCTTTTTACGCTTTTAGAGAATAAAATAAAGACAAAAGAAAACCTTTCGCAAATTACTTGTATAAATAAAGCTTTACATTCACTTTCCGAACAAATTCATCGTCGATCACTATTTATTATTTTTACCGATTTATTTTCCGATAATTTTTCTGCCGAGGAACTAATAGATTCACTAAGGCATCTAAAACACAATAAACACGAGGTAATACTTTTCCATGTTTTTGATAATGAAAAGGAAGTAAACTTTAATTATAAGATGGGATATTATCGATTTATTGATGTTGAAAGCGGAGAGGAATTAAAAATCAATCCAGAAGAAATTCGTAATCAATACACAGATGCAATCAAACAACGATTAGATTTGATTAGAAGCGAATGCAATAAACTGAAAATAGATTTTGTTCAAGCCGATATTAACAAAGGTTTTGATCAAATCTTATTTCCATTTTTGATAAAACGCTCAAAATTAAAATAAACAATTATGAATATAAAGCAAACCCTAAAAAATATTTGGGCTATAGAAGATAATAGAAATATTATAAAAGATGGTCTTGTATTTTGTGTTGTTACTATTATTTTTCATTTTCTTTATTGGAATACAAATATGAATTCTTGGTTGTTTGGACCATTTACAACCGAAATATTTGACTTTTTTACTCTTCTTGCATACAATGGAACTCATATACTTTTGAGTCTTTTTTCTTCTTATCCTTTTGTGGCGGAGGGGATGAGCTTTAATTTTTATAATGATTTAGGAACGTATGCTTCAATGACTATCATACACGATTGTTCTGCAATAAAACAATGCATGCAGTTTCTTTTAGTCATGATTTTCTGTCCAAATAAATGGTACAAGAAACTATTATATTTCTTAATAGGTTCTATAATAATTCTTCTTTGTAATATATTGAGATGCTACTTGCTTTCAGAAGTCTTAGCAAGTGGTGGGGATTTTCAATATGTACACGATTGGATTGCACGTCCATTAATGTATGTAGTTATCTTTGCATTGTGGTTTGTATGGATAGAGTTTTTTGCACGAAAGAAAAAAACTAAGAACGAGAACGTTCAAGACATACACTAACACTTTGCATTTGTCCTCCAAGAGGAGGATTCATTTTGTGTACTCTTACCTTACATCTACTTACTTGAGGGTAATTATTAAGAATAACATCAATTATTCTTTTTGCAACGTGTTCTAAAAGATGTGAAGGAATTTCCATTTCTTTTTTTATTAACTGATAAACATCAAGATAATTAACTGTGTCATTTATGTTATCACTTTCCTCAGCCAAAGAAGTATCTACTTCAAACTCACAATCAACAATAAAATTTGTTCCTATCGCTCTTTCTTCTTCAAAGCAACCATGGTGGGCGTAAAACGCCATTTTATTTATACGAATCTCTGCCATAATTACATAAAAATAGCAACGAAATTATTTTTTTTTGAAAACATTTCGTTGCTATATCTTTAATTATTAAAAATTTTGCTTGAATTGATTAAGGAATCTTACATCATTCTCAAAATACATTCTTAAATCATTTACTCCGTATTTAAGCATAGCGATTCTTTCTACCCCCATACCAAAAGCAAATCCGGAATAAACCTTGCTATCTATGTTAGAAGCTTCCAAAACATTAGGATCAATCATTCCACAGCCCATAATCTCTAACCAACCTGTTCCTTTACAAACATTGCAACCCTTTCCACCACATAAATTACAAGAAACGTCCATTTCTGCACTTGGTTCTGTGAAAGGGAAATAAGAAGGACGAAGTCTTATCTTTGTATCTGCTCCAAACATTTGTTGAGCAAAATAAAGTAAACTTTGTTTAAGGTCTGCAAACGATACATTTTTATCAATATACAAACCTTCTATTTGATGAAATATACAATGAGCTCTTGCAGATATTGCTTCATTTCTGAAAACCCTTCCCGGAGCAATAATTCTTATAGGCGGTTGTTGAGTTTCCATTGTTCTAACTTGAATAGAAGAAGTGTGAGTTCTCAAAACTGCGTGATTTGCATCTTCTCTATTTTCAATAAAGAAAGTATCTTGCATATCTCTTGCAGGGTGTTCAGCAGGGAAATTCAAAGCAGAAAACACATGCCAATCATCTTCTATTTCAGGCCCCTCAGCTACGCTATAACCAATTTGAGAGAAAATATCAATAATCTCAGCTCTTACAAGAGAAATAGGGTGTCTTGATCCTGTTTTTTCCAATAAAGCAGGCTTTGTTAAATCGTCTATTTGAATTTTAGATTCGTTTTTATTCTCTATAATTTCTCTTAGACTTTCAATTTTATTTTGAATAGCTGTTTTCAATTCATTAAGCATTGCGCCCATTTCTTTTTTCTCTTCATTAGGCACATTTTTGAATTGAGCAAACAACTCGTTCATTAAACCTTTTTTACCAAGATATTGAATTCTTAGTTGTTCCAATTCTTCAGCAGTATTTACACTCAACTGCTTTAAATTTTCAATTGCTTGTTTTAATCTTTGTTTCATAATACTTATTCAACAATGCTGATAGTCATTTTAACATCTTCCACAGGGCGATCATTACGATCTTTTTGCACTTTGGCAATTTTGTCAATTACCTCTAAACCTTCTATAACTTGACCAAATACTGTGTATTCATAATCCAAGAAAGGAACGCCACCTTCATTAACGTAAGCATCTTTTTGTGTTTGATTGAATTGTTTTCCCATTCTTGCTTGCAACATATTCAATTCTTCAGAAGTATAACGTTTACCTTGCGCAATGTAGAATTGACTTCCTGATGATGCTTTTTGAGGATTTACATTATCTCCCATTCTTGCAGCAGCTAATGCACCTTTTTTATGAATCAATTCTTGCTTAAATTCTGCCGGAACAGTATATCCAGGTCCACCTTGACCTAACATTTGATTCGGTTTAGCTGTTTTAGAATTAGGATCACCACCTTGTATCATAAAACCATCAATAATTCTATGAAATGTTAAACCATCATAAAATTTATTATTTACAAGATTCATAAAG
>JAGCLI010000128.1 GCA_017647065.1 Bacteroidales bacterium | reverse complement strand
TTTCTTCGTTTTTACAAGCAGAAAAGAAAATTAAAACTGAAATAAAAGATAAACAAGTTAAAGCTTTGAATATTTTTTCCATAATCTCACAAAAATAATTTGTGCAAAGATAGTGTTTTGTTACCATTTTAGTTTGTTTAATTTTTATTTTGTTGTTAAATGTCTAATAATTAGAGAAATAAAATTTTTATTTAGATGTAACATTCTAAGTTTTGTAGCGTAAAAACAAGCAAGAAAATGGTAATTTTTGGGAGTAAATGGAAAAAAGTTATCAACAAATGTATTTTTTTGGGATAAATGTAGTAATTTTACAAACTGAAAAATAGTAGAATTATGTCATCAATTGTAGGTATAGAGTTTTGCAAAATAGATTCAAACGGCAGGTTGAAACTTCCTGTTGCTTTGAAGAAGCAACTTATTACCTCTGATGATACAAGGTTTGTTCTCAGAAAAAGCATTTATAATTCGTACTTGGAACTTTTTACTTACTCTGATTTTCAAGAAGAAGTCTCACGACTTCAACGTAATCTTAACCCTTACGACCCAAAAGCGAAAAGGTTATTTAGGAAATTGACCCAAGCAAACATAGTTGAGCTTGATGCAAGTGATAGAATCCTTATACCTGCTGAACAAAGAAGTATGGTAAATATTGATAAGGATATTGTTTTGCTTGCCTCAGGAAAATTTATTGAAGTTTGGGATTCTGAAACCTATAAGTCGCTTGACGAAGATGAGTTCGATTATATCTCTTCTGCGGAACAGTTGCTTGGCAATCTACAAGAGGTCGATTGTAATAAGGATTAAGATTTAGAAAATGCAGCAAGAACAGTATCATATTCCTGTAATGTTAAATGAATGTATGGAAGGTTTAGATATTAAGCCTGAGGGGGTTTATATTGATTTAACATTTGGTGGTGGAGGTCATTCAAAAGCAATTATTCAACGTCTTTCAGAAAAGGGAAGTCTTTATGCGTTTGATCAAGATAGTGACGCGATTAAAAATGCCTTAGATGATGAACGCTTTACTATGATTGAAGATAATTTTTCTAATCTTACAAATCAATTAAAGCTTTATAGAGTAACGCAAGTTGATGGAATACTTGCTGATTTAGGTATTTCGTCTTATCAAATTGATTGTGCAGAAAGAGGTTTTAGTACAAGATTTGATGCAGAGCTTGATTTGAGAATGAATAGAAAGCAAATTCTTACTGCAAAAGATGTAGTCAATACTTATTCTTATGAACAATTGAAAAAGATATTCTCAGATTTTGGTGAATTATCTAATGCTCATCAAATCGCAAAGAAGATAGAGTCTTTGCAAATAGAGGGAATATCAACTACAACTCAGTTGAAAGAAATTCTTCAACCACTTGCTCAAAGAGGAAAGGAAAATAAGTTTTTTGCACAAGTGTTTCAAGCGTTGAGAATAGAGGTAAATGGAGAAATAGATGTGTTGCAAAAAATGTTAGAACAAACATCTCCTTTATTAAAACAAGGAGGAAGACTTGTGGTTATGAGTTATCATTCTTTGGAAGATAGATTAGTGAAGAATTATATGAAGACGGGAAATTGTGAAGGAAAGGTAGAAAAGGATTTCTTTGGCAATGTGCTAAATGATTTGGAGCTTGTTAATAGAAAACCTATAACTGCAAGTCAAGAAGAATTGGATAGAAATTCTCGCTCAAGAAGTGCGAAATTAAGAATAGCACAAAAAAAGTAGGAGATGAAGGTTAAAGAAATTGCAAAGGAGATAGTACAAATTGTAAGAGGCGAAGTGCTTTTAAGAACTTGGTTTCGCAAAAATATAGGCTTGTTTTTGTTGATTGCAGCTTTGTTGATACTATATATTGCTAATAGATATGGAATAGAAACTACTATAAATCAGATTGAGGATACTAATAAAGAAATAAAAGAGCTTGAATTAAAACGCACAAGTATCAAAACAAAATATCAACGTTCATCTATGATGATGGAATTGGAAAAAACATTAGAACCAATAGGGGTTGGAGTATCAAGAGAACCTATAAAAAAAGTTATATTAACAGAGGGAAATGAGTAAAATAGGTAATAATAATGATCGTGTATGGTTATTGAGACTCGGGGGAATATATCTTATTATTGCTCTTGCGTTTGTGGCTATATTAGTAAAGGTTCTTTATCTTCAAATTGCAAGACACGATAGTGAACTTGAAAAACAAAATAAGCGAATAATACAAGAAAGATCGTATCAAGCAAAAAGAGGTAATATATACTCAATAGACTACGATACCGGAGAGCTTATGATGTTGGCAACAGATGTTCCAATATATGATATGTATATTGACTTGGGAAAACAAAAGAATAAAGAAACAGGAAAAGCGGAATGGGTTGTTCCTGATAGTACCTTTAAAAAGGAATTGAAGCCAATGTGTGATAGTTTGGCTAAAATCTTTTCGTATAGGAAAAATAGTAAAACGTCTTCTGAGTATCAAAAATATTTTTTGTCTTTTAGAACGAAGAAACACAATAGAGGAGTTCCTGTTGCAAGAGATATAACATATGAAGAGTTGCAGAGAGTCAAGACTTTTCCTATTATAGGACGAAAAATCAAGAATAAAAAAGATACAACACAGGTAACATATAGATTAAGTCATAGAGTACACATTGTAGAAAAAGGAAAGAGGGTTTATCCTTATTATCCTTTGGCACGAAGAACAATAGGTATTAAATTAACAGGTGATTGCGATACTTGTTATAATGGAATTGATGGAGGATTTGATAAATATCTAAAAGGTGAAAAGGGAATTCGATTAGAGAGAAAAATAAATCCTGGCGTTTGGGTACCATATGATAAGGATGAAAAGATTATCGCAAAAAATGGATATGATGTTGTAACAAGTATAGATGTTAGTTTGCAAGAATTAGCTGAAAATTCGTTGATGAATTGTTTGCAAACAAATGAGGCAGAAAGTGGTTGCGTAATTTTAATGGAGGTTGAAACGGGCTTTGTAAGGGCAATAGCAAGTTTTACAGAAATTGAGGGAGAATATTTTGAGAATAATAACATCGCAATTTCAAGTTCGTTTGAACCAGGTTCAACATTCAAAACCGTAACTGCAATGATGATGTTGGATAAAGGGCTTGTAACGCTTTCAGACTCTGTTCCAACAGGTGTAAAGCATTTTCCAGGAAATGAAAAGCCGATTAAAGACGTAGGAAATGTTAATAGAGGAAATGTAAGTTTTGAAAGAGCATTAGAGATTTCTTCAAATGTTGGTATAAGTCAATTAGTTTTTGATCATTATGGTAGTGCTGCAAAAAGAAAACAGTTTAGAGAAGATTTGATGCAGTATTTTAGATATGAAAAATTAGGATTGGATATAGATGTTCATGAACCTAAGCCTATTATTCGTTCTTCAGAAAATCCAACTGACCTTTTGAGAATGAGTTTTGGTTATGTTACTCGAATGACTCCTTTGCAAATGCTAACTTTTTATAATGCTATTGCAAATAATGGCAAAATGGTAAAACCACAATTTGTAACCGAACTTTTAAGAGATGGAGTTGTGGAGAAAAGTTTTGAACCTATTGTATTGACTGATAGTATTTGTAAACAAAGTACAAGAGATTCTATTCATAAAGTATTAAAGGGTGTTGTTAATAATGGTACGGGAAGAAGATTAAAGGGAACTTCTTACGGAATTGCAGGAAAATCTGGTACAGCTGAGTTAGGTTATGATTCAAAAGAGGGCGCTATTCAACACAGAGCTTCGTTTGTTGGATATTTTCCTGCTGATGAGCCAAAATATTCTTGTATAGTTGTGATAAGTAAGCCAAAAGGTGCAAGAACTCATGGTGGGGATTTGGCAGCTCCTGTGTTTAGAGATTTATCTGATAGAGTTGTTGGTACAAGAATAGCCTTGACTAAAGTAGGACATTCAAATGAAAAGAAAATGCCTACAATGAAGTTTGGAAACAAGGATTCTTATGTAGCAATTTGTAATTCTTTGGGATTTAATCCTCAACTTCCTTCTTCTACTTGGTTAAAGGTTAGAGAGTATCAAGATAGTTTGATATTTACTCCTTACTATACACAAAAGGATGTAGTGCCTAATGTGGTTGGATTAACGATTAAAGATGCTTTATATATGCTTGAAAATCTTGGAATGAGAGTTAGATTTAAGGGGAAAGGAAGAGTGATTAGTCAAAGTATTGCTCCGGGAAGTAAAATATCAGATGAGGTAATTGTTTTAGAACTTGGCTCAAATAAAGCAAAGAAATAATTTATTAAAGCAAAGAAATAAAAAAATAAAACAAAGAAATAATTTTTTGAAGCAAAGAAAAAATGAATAGAAAACTAAGAGATTTATTATTAGGTATAAACATTGTAAAACAAATAGGTGAAATAGATAAACCTATTTGTGATATTGTGTTTGATTCTCGTAAGG
>JAGCLI010000127.1 GCA_017647065.1 Bacteroidales bacterium | reverse complement strand
TCAGATAAAGCTCCTCCGAACACAGTAAAATCTTGTGCGAACACAAATACTAAACGTCCGTTGATTGTTCCTTGTCCTGTAACCACACCATCAGAAAGGAATTTAGTGTCTGCCATTCCAAATTCTGAACATCTGTGTGTTACAAACATGTCAAATTCTTCAAAACTGTCTTGATCTAACAACAGTTCGATTCTTTCTCTTGCGGTTAATTTACCTTTTGCATGTTGAGAGTCTATTCTTTTTATTCCACCTCCCAACTTTGCCTTTTCTCTGTTGTCAAGCAATTGCTTGATCTTTTCTTCAAAAGCCATTACTTTAAGCTTAAAATATTATTATTTAAAAAATTATTTACAGCAAAGTTCTGTTAAAACTCCTAAAGTTGATTTTGGGTGTAAGAATCCTATATTTAGGTTTTCTGCACCTTTTCTTGCTTGTTTGTCTATCAACTTCACGCCTTTTTCTTCTGCATCTTTTAATGCTTGATCAGTATTTTCTACTGCAAAAGCTATGTGATGTACTCCTGGACCTTTCTTTTCAATAAATGAAGCAATAGTGCTATCAGGACTTGTAGCTTCTAATAACTCTATTTTAACTTCTCCTACTTTAAAGAAAGCAGTTTTAACTTTTTGGTCTGCTACTTCTTCAATGTTGTAGCATTTTAATCCCATTACTTCTTCCCAATACTTGATAGCTTCTTCTAAATTAGAAACTGCTATCCCAATGTGTTCAATATGTGTTGGTGTCATGATAATTTGATGTTTTATTTTATGTTTAAAATTTATAAAAATAATTTTGCAAAATTACTGACTTTTTGATTACAAACAAAAAAAACTCACAAATAAATTTGCAAGTTTTTTTATCTCTCTTTTGTTTATTTATTTTTTTCTTTGTTTCAATAAATTATTCCTTTGATTTAAAAAATTATTTCTTTGTTTTATTTTACTAATTCTTTGTTTTATTTTCATATTTTATTCCATAGACTACTGCTTCCAATTGCATAAGTTGATCTCTCTTTGATTGCTTTGGTGAATACACGAAACAATCTATCATAACTAAGCGTTGTCCTTGACTATCTCTAAAACAATAATTAACGAATGGACCTCCCATATAATCATTGTAAAGTCTCCATAAACCACGTGTTTCGATTGCTGTTATTTTATCTTCTCCTATTTGAACGGTATCGCTAATAAATCCAAAACGATGTTCTGTTCCCATATAAGATCCACGTGTTGGACCTGGAATATATTTCTTTGCTAACTCATCTCTTAGGGCTATTATATTTTCTTGGCTAAATTGTTCTTCATTCTTATAATCCATTGCATAAATCATAATTCCTAAACTTCCATCTTTTGGTTCTTTTCTTAGCCAAACAAAGTTTTCTTCATTAACTGCAAGATAAAATTCTTCGCTCAACGTTAAATGAAATCCAAATTTACTTTTTAGTTTACGGGTTATATCAGTATTTTCAAGTTTCTTAAAGGCAGAATTTACTCTTCTATGTTCGTTGTTATAGAATTGCTCCTTTATTAAATCGGAATGCCTTTGTAGCAAAGCGAATAAAGAATCTCTATTATCAACTGAGAACTCAAAATAAGCTTGTGGGTAAGATTTATAGTCTAATCTTTGTTTCAATTTATTTGGATTACCCGCTTTGATATCTACTATAATGATATTACGATGTTTTGTAAACATTTCAGAATTAAAAAAGCCAGTTGGATTCATTTGAACAATATCAAAAAGTGGTTCGGGTTGAGCAAGCCACGGACAAGCTTTCATAAAATATTTACCAACTGTGTCTTTTATTTCTCCTTTATAAACCTCATCTGGTATTACCAATATTGCTTCCAAAGTTTTACCACCCGAAGAAGGCAATCCTTTTGATTCAATATCTTGTTGTGTTTTTTCTTTTGAACAAGAAGTCATTAAGCATGAAAACACCAAAAATAGAACAAGAAATCCTAAAAATCCTTTACTTTTCATAGTCATTAGTCAAATTATTTGTTTAATTGACTGCAAAATTAACAATTTCTTTCGTAACTTTGCACCTTAAAAATATTTTTTATGTTAGAGAAATTAGAAGCAATCAACGAAAAGTTCCTTGAAATAGAGAAACAAATGAACGATCCTGAGGTAATGAACGATATGAAACATTACGTCAAGTTGAGCAAAGACTATAAAGATTTACAGCCAATAATAGCTGCATACAAGGAATATAAGAATGTATTAGAGAATATAGATAATGCCAAATTTGTATTGAACAACGAAAAAGACGAAGAGTTCAGAGATATGGCAAAAGAAGAATTAAGCGAATTAACATCTAAGAGAGATACAATGGAAGATGAAATTCGTTTAATGCTTATCCCTTCTGATCCACAAGATGGAAAGAATGCAATCTTTGAAATACGTGCAGGAACAGGTGGAGACGAAGCAAGTATTTTTGCAGGCGACCTTTACAGAATGTACACCAAGTTTTTTGAAAAGAAAGGCTGGAAAGTAGAAGTTGTGGACTTTACAGAAGGAACCGTAGGTGGCTACAAAGAAGTTGTTTTGAATGTTTCGGGCGAAGGAGTCTATGGACAAATGAAATATGAATCAGGAGTTCATCGCGTACAAAGAGTTCCTCAAACCGAAACACAAGGAAGAGTTCACACATCTGCTGCATCTGTTGTAGTTTTACCAGAAGCCGAAGAATTTGATGTTGATTTAAAGATGAGCGATATTAGAAAAGACACTTTCTGTTCATCAGGTCCAGGAGGTCAATCAGTAAATACTACTTATTCTGCTATTCGTTTAACACACATTCCAACAGGAATAGTAGTTTCTTGTCAAGACCAAAAATCACAAATCAAGAACTTTGACAAAGCATTAGTAGTATTGCGTTCACGTTTATTTGAATTGGAATACAACAAATACTTAGAAG
>JAGCLI010000126.1 GCA_017647065.1 Bacteroidales bacterium | reverse complement strand
GTACAGGTGAGATTTCATAACCTACAATTCTGTCAAGCACTCTTCGAGCTTGTTGAGCGTTTACAAGGTTAAGGTCAATGTCGCGAGGATTTTCCACAGCTTTAAGAATAGCGTTTTTTGTGATTTCATTAAAAACTATTCTCTTAGTCTTGCTTTCATCAAGCTTTAAAGCCTCTTTTAAATGCCAAGCAATAGCCTCTCCCTCGCGGTCTTCATCGGAAGCAAGCCAAACAAACTCTGCTTTTTCTACTGCGGCTTTTAATTCTTTTACTACTTTAACTTTATCTTCTGTAATTATATAATTAGGTTCAAAGTTGTTTTCCAAATCAATGCTCATATCCTTTGACGGAAGGTCGCGAATATGTCCAAAACTCGACATTACCACAAAATCTTTTCCTAAAAACTTCTCTATTGTCTTTGCCTTAGCAGGCGACTCCACTATTACAAGATTCTTTGCCATATATATTTTTTTAAAAAACGGTTGCAAAATTACAACTTTTAATAGAATAATAAATTAAAGCAAAGAAAAAATAAAATAATTCAAAGAATTAAAAAAATAATTCAAAGAAATAATTTTCAAAAACAAAGAAAAAAATCGTGGGGTTTTTGTATATTTGCAAAAAAGAAAAAAGAAATGATTTTTTTCCCTAATTGCAAGATAAATATTGGGCTGAGTATTGTAGAAAAGCGAAAAGATGACGGATACCATAATATAGAATCTATTTTCTATCCTGTGGATTTGTGCGATGTTTTAGAGATTAGGCCAAACGATGCAAAGCAAGATTGTTTTAAAATAAGCGGATTAGATATTGGAAATACCTCTGCACAAGATAATCTTTGCATAAAAGCTGTTAATCTTTTAAGAGAGCAGTATAAGTCTATACCTTATTTAAATATTCATTTGCATAAACAAATTCCTGCCTTTGCAGGTTTGGGTGGAGGAAGCTCCGATGCAACTTTTACTTTGAAACTTTTGGATTTTCTTTTTAATCTCGGAATTGAGCAAGAGAAAATGCTTTCACTTGCAGCAAGGATTGGTAGCGATTGTTCGTTTTTTGTAAAGAATAAGCCGACATACGTTTTTTCAAAGGGAGAAAAATCTAAGGATATAACACTTGATTTAAGTAAGTATTGTGTTTTGCTTGTTAAACCGGAGCTAAGAATCTCTACTGCTGAGGCTTATCGTGGTGTTGTGCCAAAAGCAAGTGAGGTTTCTTACACATCTTTACCCGATATAAAGGAGTGGAGAGGGGTTTTAAAGAACGATTTTGAAGATAGTTTGTTCCCTAAATACCCAATCTTAGAAGAGATGAAAGAATTGATGTATAATAATGGTGCAATCTATGCTTCACTTTCGGGAAGTGGTGCTACGGTCTATGGAATATTTGATAAGCAAATAGATATTAAAAGACTAAAACTTCCAAACAATACGTTTATATGGCAAGGTAGATTAAAATAACAATAAATAAATAAGATTATGAGCGAATTATTAAACTTAGAGCCAAAAGGCTTATGGAAACATTTCGATAAGATTTGTTCTATTCCACACCCTTCAAAACATGAAGAAAAAATTGTTGCAGCCTTAGTTGAGTTTGCAAAAGAAAATAACATAGAATATAAACTTGACGAAGTTGGAAACGTGATTATGCGTAAGCCAGCAACGAAAGGAATGGAAAATCGTAAAGGTGTGATTTTGCAAGCACACTGTGATATGGTTCCTCAAAAGAATAACGATACAAAACACGACTTTTTGCCTGATCCAATCCTTCCAAGAATTGAAGGAGAGTGGGTAAAAGCAACAGGAACTACACTTGGAGCAGACAATGGTATAGGAGTAGCAGCAGCATTGGCTGTTTTGGAAGACAAAACCTTAGAACACGGTCCAATAGAAGCTCTTATTACAATAGATGAAGAAACAGGAATGACAGGAGCCTTTGGATTAAAAGCAGGAGAGTTAGAAGGAGATATTCTTTTGAACCTTGACTCAGAAACAGAAGGCGAATTATATGTAGGTTGTGCAGGAGGAATTGACGCAACTATTACATTTGATTACACAACAGAGGCTTTTGATTCTTCTTACAAAGCGTTTGCTTTATCAATCAAAGGATTAAAAGGTGGACATAGTGGAATGGACATCATTCTTCAAAGAGGAAATGCAAATAAGATACTTTTCAGAATTTTAAAAGCATTAGAAAAAGTAGATGTTAGAGTTTGCGAAATAAATGGTGGTAGTTTGCGTAATGCAATCCCAAGAGAAGCATTCTGCACAATAGCACTTCCTGTTGCAAAGGTAGAAGAAGCAAAACAAATTCTTGCAGATCTTACTCAAATTATCAAAAACGAACTTTCAGCAGTAGAGCCTGAAATCTTAATTGCATTAGAGGAAACAGCAAATCCTGAAACTTTCATAGACAAATGCACAATGGCAAGAGTTATTCGTGCAATCTATGCTTGCCCTAATGGAATTTATAGAATGAGTGATTCAATGGAAAATCTTGTTGAAACATCTTCTAACCTTGCAATAGTAAAAAGC